>CAURMD010000003.1:0-54940 GCA_963525985.1 uncultured Streptococcus sp.
AAAATCCAAATGGCTACTGCCATATCAATGTTAATCAGGCGGCCTACCCCGTCATCGATGCCAGCAAATATCCAAAACCAAGTGATGAGGAATTGAAAAATACCCTGTCACCTGAGGAGTATGCAGTTACCCAGAAAAATCAAACAGAGCGGGCTTTTTCAAACCGCTACTGGGATAAATTTGAATCTGGTATCTATGTTGATGTGGCAACTGGTGAACCCCTCTTTTCATCAAAGGATAAGTTTGAGTCTGGTTGTGGTTGGCCTAGTTTTACCCAACCAATCAGTCCAGATGTTGCCACCTACAAGGAAGATAAGTCCTACAATATGACGCGTATGGAAGTGCGGAGTCGAGTAGGAGATTCTCACCTTGGCCATGTCTTTACGGATGGGCCACAGGACAAGGGCGGCTTGCGCTACTGTATCAATAGCCTTTCCATCCGATTTATTCCCAAAGACCAAATGGAAGAAAAAGGCTATGCTTATTTACTAGATTATGTTGATTAAGAGAGCTTTCCTAAGCAGTTAGAGGAGAATTTTGCTATACTGATACTAGTAAGTGACAAAGGAGAGAAGCATGACCTATACAATCTTAATCGTAGAAGATGAATATCTGGTAAGACAAGGCTTGACCAAGCTGGTCAATGTAGCAGCCTACGATATGGAAATCATCGGTCAGGCTGAAAATGGAAGGCAGGCTTGGGACTTGATACAAAAGCAGGTGCCAGATATCATTTTAACCGATATCAACATGCCTCAGCTAAATGGTATCCAGTTGGCCAGTCTGGTCAGAGAAACCTATCCTCAGGTTCATCTAGTTTTTTTGACAGGCTACGATGATTTTGATTATGCCTTGTCTGCTGTCAAACTAGGTGTAGATGATTACCTGCTTAAGCCCTTTTCTCGTCAGGATATTGAGGAAATGTTGGGGAAAATCAAGCAAAAGTTGGATAAGGAAGAGAAAGAAGAGCAGTTACAAGATTTATTGACCGATAAGTTTGAGGGAAATATGGCCCAGAAAATCCAGTCCCATCTGGCTGATAGCCAGTTTAGTTTAAAGTCTTTGGCCAGTGACTTGGGTTTTAGTCCGACCTATCTGAGTTCTTTGGTTAAGAAAGAGTTGGGTCTGCCTTTTCAGGATTATCTGGTGAGAGAGCGTGTCAAACAAGCTAAGCTCTTGCTTTTAACCACAGATTTGAAGATTTATGAGATAGCCGAAAAGGTTGGTTTTGAAGATATGAACTATTTTACCCAACGCTTTAAGCAGATTGCAGGAGTGACACCTCGTCAGTTTAAGAAGGGGGAAGGTCGATGAAGCGTTCTTCTCTCCTAGTCAGAATGGTTATTTCCATCTTTCTGGTCTTTCTCATTCTCCTAGCTCTGGTTGGGACTTTCTACTATCAATCTAGTTCATCAGCCATTGAGGCTACCATTGAAGGCAATAGTCAAACGACTATCAGTCAGACTAGCCACTTTATCCAGTCTTATATCAAAAAATTAGAAACCACCTCGACTAGTTTGACCCAGCAGGCAGATGTCCTGACCTATGCTGAGAATCCAAGTCAAGACAAGGTCAAGGGAATCCGAGATTTGTTTTTGACCATCTTAAAGTCAGACCAAGACTTGAAAACGGTAGTTCTGGTCACCAAATCAGGTCAGGTCATTTCTACAGATGACAGTGTGCAGATGAAAACTTCCTCTGATATGATGGCTGAAGATTGGTATCAAAAGGCTATTCATCAGGGAGCCATGCCAGTTTTGACCCCAGCTCGTAAATCGGACAGTCAGTGGGTCATTTCTGTCACTCAGGAACTTCTTGATGCAAAGGGAGCTAATCTTGGTGTGCTTCGTTTGGATATTTCTTATGAAACTCTGGAAGCCTATCTTAACCAACTCCAGTTGGGTCAGCAGGGTTTTGCCTTTATCATCAATGAAAACCATGAATTTGTCTACCATCCTCAACACACAGTCTATAGTTCGTCTAGCGAAATGGAGGCCATGAAACCCTATATTGATACAGGGCAGGGCTATACTCTTGGCCATAAATCCTACGTCAGTCAGGAAAGGATTGCTGGAACTAATTGGACGGTTATAGGTGTGTCTTCGTTGGAGAAGTTAGACCAAGTTCGGAGTCAACTAATGTGGACCTTGCTTGGAGCCAGTGTCACATCTCTTCTTGCCTGTCTCTGCTTGGTGTGGCTTAGTCTTAAACGCTGGATTGCTCCTCTGAATGACTTGAGAGAAACCATGCTGGAGATTGCTTCTGGTAATCAGAATCTTCGTGCCAAGGAAGTTGGTGCCCATGAACTGAGAGAAGTGACTCGTCAGTTCAATGCCATGCTGGATCAGATTGATCAGCTGATGGTAGCTATTCGCAGGCAGGAAGAAACGACCCGTCAGTACCAACTTCAAGCACTTTCCAGCCAGATTAATCCGCATTTCCTCTATAACACCTTGGACACTATCATCTGGATGGCTGAATTTCAGGATAGTCAGCGAGTGGTTCAGGTGACTAAGTCCTTGGCAACTTATTTCCGCTTAGCGCTCAATCAAGGCAAGGATTTGATTTGCCTGTCTGACGAAATCAATCATGTCCGCCAGTACCTCTTTATCCAAAAACAACGTTATGGGGATAAGCTGGAATACGAAATTAATGAAAATCCTGCCTTTGATAAGCTAGTTTTGCCCAAGCTGGTTCTACAACCCTTAGTAGAGAATGCCCTGTACCATGGCATTAAGGAAAAGGAAGGTCAGGGACATATTAGAATTTCTGTTCAGAAACAGGATTCAGGATTGATTATCCGTATTGAGGATGATGGAGTGGGCTTCCAAGATGCTAGCGATAGTAGTCAAAGTCAACTCAAACGTGGGGGAGTTGGTCTTCAAAATGTTGATCAACGGCTCAAACTTCATTTTGGAGAACATTACCAAATGAAGATTGATTCTATTCCCTCAAAAGGTACGACAGTTGAAATATACATAAATAGAATAGAAACTAGCTAACTCCCAGTCAATTCTGGGAGTTTTATGCGTAATTGGGCAAGCTTTCTAGGTTGTCTATCTTGCTAAAAACAAGAAAAAACGGTATGATAGATAGTGACAAAAGAGGTGGCAGAGATGAACGAGACACAGATTCAAAGAGAAACACGTCAGGTATTAGAAGATGTTTTAGAGAAGGCCAATTTGAAACAGGGGGCCCTTTTTGTTTTAGGTCTATCTTCTAGTGAGGTGCTAGGTGGTCAGATTGGGAAAGAATCCAGTCAAAAGATTGGTGAGCTGATAGTGGAGACTGTCTTGGGTATTCTAGGTAGTAGAGGTATCCATTTAGCCGTTCAAGGCTGTGAGCATGTCAATCGTGCCCTCGTTGTTGAACGTCAGGTGGCAGAGCAGTTTGGTCTGGAAATTGTCAATGTCCTTCCTACACTTCATGCAGGAGGTTCGGGTCAGTTGGCAGCCTTCAAGTTTATGCAAGATCCAGTTGAGGTTGAATTTATCAAGGCTCATGCTGGATTGGATATCGGAGACACTGCAATTGGCATGCATGTCAAGCATGTTCAGGTTCCGATTCGTCCTCTTTTGAGAGAGATTGGTCATGCCCACGTAACGGCACTAGCTAGTCGTCCAAAATTAATCGGAGGTGCGCGTGCGCATTATCCACAAGATTCTATCAGAAAGTCGTGAAAATGAGAAAAACAAAACAACAACTAGAAAAAATCACCAAATATTCGATTCGTAAGCTAACTGTTGGGGTAGGTCCTGTAGCCATTGGGGCCTTCCTTTTTGGTGCCAGTACCCTTTTAGTAGATAAGGTTCAAGCCAATGAAGTTGGTGGTGCTCATAGCGTTCATTACCGTTATTTGGCGGAGCAGGAATTGACCGAGTCTGAAAAAGCCCTGATTCACCATGAGGTTCCTACAGAATTTCAAGATGAAGATATTCTCTATGTAGTTTATCGCAAGAAGGCAACTGACAGTCAACAACTCCCTTACACAGGAAGTAAAGAATTAACCTTGGCAGGCCTTGGCTTAGCAACGGCCTCGCTAGCAGTCTTTTTGGTGTCAAAAAAAGGTCGTAAAGAGGTTCTAGGTGTTCTCTTGATTGGTTCTTTAGGAGCCAGCACCTTTGTACCTTATGGGACATTCGCATTTGAAAATAAAGAATTGCTTTCTTATAACCAAACTATTTCAGCCTCTACACATGAAGGCTTGGCTGAAGGAATCATCCACATTGATGGCTATGAATATATTGGATACTTTAAGGAAGCAGAACTCCATCCCTCAAGACCAGCTTCAGCTGAGCAACCTCAGTTGCCAGTAGAAAAGCAAAGTGCAAATGAAATCGAGAAAACAGAAGTAGTTCAAGAAAGACCTGCTGTTGCTCCAGAAACTATCGTTGAGAATCCTGTAGTAGAGACTCCAGTTGCTCCTGCGGTTGAAGCAAAACCAGTTTCTGAGAAGCCTCAGATAAGACAGGAAGAGAATGTGGTAGAGATTCCTTTTGAAACGGTCACAAGCCCAGATGCTAATTTGGCAGAAGGACAGACTCGTATCGTCGCAGCTGGAGTAAATGGTCAGCGTCGTCTTGTAACCAAGGTATCGATGGTTAACGGTCAAGAAGTTAGAGAAGTCATCGAAGACCAAGTAGTCCAAAATCCTGTGTCGCAAGTCATTGTAGTCGGAACTAAGAAAGAGGTACAACCTACCCCAACTCCAGTACCACAAACTGAGCAAACACATCAAGTAGCTAAAGGAACCCAAGAAGAAGGTAGAGCAGGCCAAGCCTTAACGCAACCTGAATTACCAGAGGCTCCAGTAGAAGAAAAAGGAACTCAAGAGGAGGGGAAAGCAGGCCAAGCTCTCACACAGCCAGAACTTCCGGAATATCATGAAGCAAAAGGTGTTCAAGAAGTAAAAGAAGGTGAGAAACAAGGCCAAGCTTTAGTACAGCCAGAACTTCCTGAATATAAAGAACCAGTTTCAACAAAGGGAACTCAAGAACCTGGTCAAGAAGGTCAAGCACCAGTACAAGAAGTCAATCCAGAATATAAAGTAACAACAGGTACAGTTGAGAAGTCTACCGAAAGTGAATTGGATTTCACAACAGAAGTAGTTCCGGATGATACAAAATATGTGGGTGACGAAGTTGTTGAAAGCCCTGGTTCTAAAGGAGTTCAAGTTACGAAAACAACTTATGAAACAGTGGAAGGTGTGGAAACAGACAAAGTCCTTTCTACAACTACAGAAGTGAAAACTCCTGCTATTTCTAAAATTATTAAAAAAGGTACAAAACCGATTGAAGGAACAAAAGTTGAAACAAGAGAAGAAGTCATTCCTTTCGCTACAAAAACAGAAGATGATGACACTTTAAAACGTGGAACAACTAAAGTTACTCAAGAAGGTGTAAATGGTAAGAAACAAATTACTGAAACCTATAAAACGATTCGTGGAGAAAAAACAAATGACGCTCCAACAGTAGAAGAAAAAGTTCTTCAAGCACCTCAAGATAAAATTATTAAGAATGGTACAAAAGGTTTAGAAAAACCAACATTACAATGGGCTAATACTGAAAAAGATGTCTTGAAGAAGAGTGCGACAGCTAGTTATACATTGACTAAGCCAGCTGGAGTAGAAATTAAATCCATCAAATTAGCGCTAAAAGATAAAGATGGACAACTTGTTAAAGAAGTAACAGTAGCTGAAAATAATTTAAACGCTACTTTAGATAAATTGAAATATTATCAAGGTTACACCCTATCTACTACAATGGTTTATGATCGTGGAGAAGGTGAAGAAACTGAGAAATTAGAAGATAAACAAATTCAATTAGATCTTAAAAAAGTTGAAATCAAAAACATTAAAGAAACAAGCTTGATGAGTGTAGATGATGCCGGTGTTGAAACAGATAAGAGCTTATTAACTGAAAAACCGACAGATATTTCTCCATTATATTTACGTGTGACAACTCACGATAACAAAGTGACTAGACTTGCAGTAAGTTCTGTTGAAGAAGTTGTTGTTGATGGAAAAACATTGTATAAAGTGGTAGCAAAAGCTCCTGACTTAGTTCAACGTAGAGCTGATGATACACTAAGTGAAGAATATGTTCATTACTTTGAAAAACAAAAGCCAACTGAAGAAAATGTTTATTATAATTTTAATGACCTTGTAAAAGCGATGCAGGCTAACAAAAATGGGACGTTTAAATTAGGAGCTGATTTAAATGCTGCAAATGTTCCAACTCCGAATAAACAATATGTAACAGGAGTATTCAATGGTAATTTAACTAGTGTAGATGGAAATCGTTATACTATTCATAATATGGCTCGTCCTTTATTTGATCGTATTGAAAATGGTTCAGTTAAGGATATTAATTTAGGGAATGTTAATATTAACATGCCGTGGGCTGAAAATATTGCCCCTCTTGCTAGAACACTAAAAAATACTACCGTTGAAAATGTTAAAGTAACAGGTAACATTGTTGCTAAAAACGATATTGCAGGTGTTGTAAACAAATTAGACGGTCCTGGAGCTAAACTAACAAATGTTGCATTTATTGGTAATATTGATGGTGTTGGTGATAGAGGATGGAATGTTGCTGGTATAGTTGGAGAAGTATGGAAAGGTCATGTTAATAAGGCGTATGTAGATGCAAATATTACCGCCAATAAAGCTCGAGTTGCGGGTATTGCAGCGACTGTTGATAATGGTTCTGATCCAAATGGTATTGGCAAATATGGTACTGTACGAAACTCGGTTGCTAAAGGAACAATTAAAGTAACAACACCTGTTGAGGTAGGTGGTTTCATTAGTAAAAACTGGGCATGGGGTAAACTAGAAGATAATGTTTCGATGATGAAAGTCGAAAATGGTGAAGAATTCTATGGTTCAAGAGATATTGATACCGAGGATGGTTACTTTACCAATGATGTACTTGAAAGAAACTTTGTTGTAAAAGATGTTAGTACAGGGAATCATTCATTTAGACGTTCTCGTTCTAATAGAATTAGAGAAATAGAGTTAGAAGAAGCGAATAAGAAAATCGAAGCAATGGCTATTACAGCCGATAAATTCGAAATCACTCCACTTGTGGAAGATAAACTGAACCTAACAAAACCAAAATCTGATACGTATAAAGATATTCAAGATTATAATGCAGAACGTGAACTTGCATACCGTAATATTGAAAAACTTCAACCATTCTACAATAAAGAGTGGATTATTAATCAAGGGAACAAGATTCCAGAAGGATCTAAATTATTAACGACTGAAGTATTATCTGTAACTGGTATGAAAGATGGACAATTTGTAACTGATTTATCAGATGTTGATAAGATTATGATTCATTATGCTGATGGTACGAAAGAAGAAAAAACTGTTACGCTCAAAGCCGATTCTAAAGTTCAGCAAGTGCGTGAATATAGCATTGATGGTTTGGGTGACGTAGTTTACACACCAAATATGATTGTGAAAAATCGTGATGCTTTGATTGCCGATGTGAAAGCGAAATTAGATACAATCACTCTTGAATCTCCTGAAGTTCGTACGATTTCAAATAATGTTCCTGCATTATACCTTGAAGAAAGTTTTGTAGATACAAAAGCAAATCTTGATAAGTTAGTAAAAGCTCTTGTTGAAAATGAAGATCATCAGTTAAATGGTGATGAGGCAGCCATCAAAGCACTTCTTAAGAAAGTGGAAGATAACAAAGCTAAAATTATGATGGCACTTACTTACCTCAATCGTTATTATGGAATTGAATATGGTGACTTGAACATTAAGAATATGATGATGTTTAAACCAGATTTCTATGGCAAGACACCAAGTGTTATTGACAGATTAATTAGAATTGGTTCGCAAGAAAAGAACTTGAAGGGTGATAGAACTCAAGATGCGTACCGTGAAATGATTGCAGGAGATACTGGTAAAGGTGATTTACGTAGTTTCTTAGATTATAATATGCGTCTCTTCACAAATGACACGGATCTTAATGATTGGTTTATTCACTCAGCGAAAAATGTTTATGTTGTAGAACCTGAAACAACGACTGAAGACTTCAAAAACAAACGGCATCGTGTGTTTGACGGTTTAGATAATGATATGCATGCTCGTATGATTCTACCATTGTTGAACTTGAAAAAATCACATATTATCTTGATTCCAACTTATAATACCATGGCATACAGCTCGTTTGAGAAATATGGTAAGAACACTGAAGCTGAACGTGAAGCCTATAAAGCACGTATTCAAGAAGTTGCAAAAGCTCAACAAACCTATTTAGATTTTTGGTCACGTCTTGCACTTTCGAATGTTCGTAATCAACTACTTAAGAGTCAAAATATGGTCCCAACACCAGTATGGGATAACCAAGCTTATGCAGGTATTGGCGGAGCTAATCGTATGGGTTATGCTGACGGCGGAAAGGTCGCAACCCCTGTCCGTGAATTATTTGGCCCAACTGGTCGCTGGCATCAAATTGACTGGCGTATGGGGGCTATGGCTAAAATTTACGCTAATCCATATAAAGATGACCAAGTCTACTTTATGGTGACGAATATGTTTGAACCATTTGGTATTTCAGCCTTTACACATGAGACTACTCACGTCAATGATCGTATGGCCTATCTTGGTGGTCATGGACATCGTCAAGGTACAGATCTTGAAGCCTACGCGCAAGGTATGTTACAAACGCCGGATAGCTCTACTTCTAATGGTGAATATGGAGCTCTTGGTATTAATATGGCTTATCATCGTCCAAATGACGGAAATCAATGGTATAACCCAGATCCTGATAAGTTAAACTCACGTGAAGCGATTGACCATTATATGAAGAATTATAACGAAGCAATGATGATGTTAGACCATCTTGAGGCTGATGCTGTATTACCTCGTATCGCAGGTGATAATAGTAAGTGGTTTAAGAAAATTGATAAAGAGATGCGAACACCTGGTGACAGAAATCAATTACGCGCTCCACACCAATGGGATAAAGTACGCGATTTGACAGACGCTGAAAAAACAATGAGACTTTCCACAATCGATGACCTTGTCGACAATAACTTCATGACGATTCATGGAAATCCTGGAAACAAAGTATTCCATCCGGAAGACTTTGGTACAGCTTATGTCAATGTCAACATGATGGCAGGTATTTACGGTGGTAACACAAGCCAAGGTGCACCTGGTTCATTATCATTTAAACACAACACGTTCCGTATGTGGGGTTACTTCGGATATGAGAATGGATTTGTTGGATATGCTTCTAGCAAATATCAAGGTGCTGCAAACAGTGAAAATAAAGGTTTACTCGGCGACGACTTTATTATCAAGAAAGTTTCTAATGGAAGATTCACTAACCTTGAAGACTGGAAGAAAGAATGGTTCAGGGAAGTCAAAGCAAAAGCTGACAAAGGATTTACTGCCATTGAGATTGATGGTAAACAAATTACAAATTATGCTGAACTAAAAGTCTTATTTGATAAAGCGGTTGAGGCTGATCTAGCAGGTAGAGGAACAGCTAAAACGGTGGAACTTAAATCAAAAGTCTTCAAAGCACTTCTTAAAAATACAGACGGATTCTCAGGAAATCTTTTTAAAGCATAGATTGTATTAAATAGATGAGTAAAAAGGTAGATTAAGTTTTTCTTGATCTGCCTTTTTATGCTATACTTGAAATATGCATAGAAAAACAGTGATTGATTTTAGGGCTTTGGGGGAGAGATACATCTTTACCCAGCCGATTAAAGAGTTGAAAACGAGAAATGTAACAGAAGTGGCAGATTTGCTGGCACAAGTGGAAAGCTACCAAGAGCAAGGCTATTATGTGGTTGGTTATGTTAGCTATGAGGCGGCACCGGCTTTTGAGGAGAAATTAGCTGTTCACCCTGCACCCTTGTTGGGAGAGTATCTACTATATTTCACAGTTCATGATAGTGTAGAGAAATCTAGTATTCCGTTAACTTATGACGAAGTTGATATGCCGTCAAATTGGCAGGAAGTAACGTCTGCAACAGACTATGAAAAGGCTATTGCTCAGATACATCATCATTTGCGGCAGGGAGATACCTATCAGGTCAACTACACCGTCCAACTCAAGCAGGAGTTGTCTGCCAATCCGTTTGCCATCTACAATCGCATGGTGGTAGAGCAGGAGGCGGGCTACAATGCCTATGTTGAACATGACGAGATGGCAGTGATTTCCATGAGCCCAGAGCTCTTTTTTGAGCAAAATAGCCGAGAATTAACGACTCGTCCAATGAAGGGAACGACTCAGCGTGGGGTAACTGACCAAGAAGATCTTGAACAGGCTGGCTGGTTGGAGCAGGATCCTAAAAATCGGTCTGAAAATATGATGATCGTGGACCTCTTACGCAATGATATGAACCGTATTTCTGAAGTGGGGAGCGAGCACGTGGAGCATCTTTGCCAAGTAGAACAGTATTCAACGGTTTGGCAGATGACTTCGACCATCAAGAGTCAGTTGCGAGAGGATGTGAACCTTGTTGAAATCTTCCGCTCTCTCTTTCCTTGTGGTTCCATAACGGGTGCACCGAAAATTGCGACTATGGAAATCATTAAGGACTTGGAGCCACAGCCGCGTGGAGTCTACTGTGGAACGATTGGTCTCTTGCTTCCAAATGGACGACGGATTTTTAATGTTGCTATTCGGACCATTCAACTGCATCAAGGGAAAGCCATCTATGGAGTTGGCGGAGGCATTACATGGGATAGCACTTGGGAATCTGAATACCGCGAGGTTCATCAAAAGGCAGCTGTTCTCTATCGTAAACAAGCTCGTTTCAAACTGATTACTACAGGGAAAATCAGCCAAAAACAACTGCTGTTTGAAGAACAACATCTTGAAAGATTGAGAAAAGCTAGTCGATATTTTGCCTTTCCTTTTGATGCAGAAGAACTGAGACAAAAGATAGAGGCAGAGTGCCAAGCTTGTGATGTTGATCAAGACTACCGTTTGCGAATTAGTCTCAGTAAGTCTGGAGAGATAGAACTTAGTCGACAAATCTTAACACCTCTTAGTCCACATTTCTGTCAGGCCAAACTTTGTCTGCAGGAGGCCAATTTGCAACTAGCATTTACCTATTTCAAAACGACTCACCGACCTCATTTGAGCCTAGGGGAACAAGAGAAGATTTACCACAATAAGTCTGGAGAACTGCTTGAAACCTCTATCGGAAATTTGGTTCTGAAAATTTCTGGGAAACTCTACACACCGCCTATCCGACTGGGAATCTTGCCAGGGATTTATCGTCAGTATTTGCTGGAAACAGGACAGGTAGAAGAGAAAGTCTTGACCTTGGCAGATTTAGCCCAAGTAGAAGCTATTTACGGCTGTAATGCAGTGAGAGGCTTGTATAAACTAAGACTTGAGGAGAATTAGATGAAACTGATATTTTTGCATGGGTTAGGGCAGTCAGCAGAGTCTTGGAAAGAAGTTCGGAATCTACTGACAGATTATCCTTCTGAGGCTATCGAGTTATTTCCTTCAGGAGTTAGCAGCTATCAAAAAGCCAAGGAGCGAGTTTATCAGTACCTAGCTCAAGAGACAGAACCTTTTGTTTTGATTGGATTGTCCTTAGGTGCTGCCCTGGCACTAGAACTTTCCAGTTACGATTTACCAAATCTCCGAGCTTTGATTCTATCAGGATGCCCGCTTAAATTAGCAGGGAATATCCTATTTTATCTTCAGTTGCTGTTATTTAAATTACTTCCCAAAAGAGTATTTGAAAAACAGGGAGCAGACAAAGCTCTTATGGTCGGAGTTTCTGAGGAATTGAAGACACTTGATTTAACGGATATAGCAGGGATTTGTCCCTATCCAACCTTACTAATTTGTGGCAGCAAAGATAAACCGAATCTTAGTTCTATGAGAAGTCTTCATAAACTAATATCAGAATCCCAATTTCAGATTATCCCAGACGGCCCTCATGTCTTGAATAAGGAAAAACCAAAGGAGTTTGTAGAAAATACCAGAAGTTTCCTTGAATTGCTGAAATAAGTTTGATAAAATAATATTAAAATCGATAACATCGTTAGAGGAGAAACAAATGAACAAACGTCTATTTTTAAAAATGAGTCTAGCTACGTTGCCAGTTTTAGTTTTGTTTTCACAACCAGTTTTAGCGGAAGAAAACATCCATTTTTCTAGCTGTAAGGAAGCTTGGGCTAATGGCTATTCAGATCTTCATGAGGGGGATCCTGGTTATTCTGCCAAGTTAGATCGCGACCATGATGGTGTGGCTTGCGAATTGGAGAATGCCCCTAAGGGTGCCTTTAAAGCAAAACAAGAGACTACAACTCAAACTGATACAAGTTCATCAACAACAAGTGGTTGGGTTAAGCAGGACGGTGCTTGGTACTACTTTGATGGAAATGGAAATCCAGTGAAAAATGCTTGGCAGGGAAGCTATTACCTGAAAGCAGACGGGAAAATGGCCCAGAGCGAATGGATTTATGATGATTCTTATCAAGCTTGGTATTACTTGAAATCAGATGGATCTTATGCTTACAGTACATGGCAAGGAAATTACTATTTGAAATCAGATGGTAAGATGGCCAAAGGTGAATGGGTTTATGATGCTACTTACCAAGCTTGGTATTATCTAAAATCAGATGGATCTTATGCTTATAGTGCATGGCAAGGGAATTACTATTTGAAATCAGATGGTAAAATGGCTGTCAATGAATGGGTTGATGGTGGACGTTATTATGTTGGTGCTGACGGAGTTTGGAAGGAGGGGCAAGCGAGTACAAGTTCTTCTTCTAGTGATGATAGCAATAGTGAATATTCTGCTGCTTTAGGAAAGGCAAAAAGTTATAATTCATGGGCTACGATGTCTAAAAAACGCTTATATAAACAGTTGACTTCTCAATATGGGGAAAAATTTACAAGTGATGCTGCGCAATATGCAATTGATCATCTGGATGCAGATTATAAGTCAAATGCTTTAGCTAAGGCCAAGAGTTATCAAAAATTACTTAATAAATCGAAATCAGCAATTTATGATCAGCTTGTCTCACCGTATGGTGAAGAATTTACTGAAGAAGAAGCTCAATATGCAATTGATCATTTAGATGATTAACAGATACTGGCAGGTGAAAAAATTCCTTATAATTCATTTACGCAAACCTTTGCATAAATGAGTGAATTTTGTTATACTATATCTGTAAGCATTTTCAATTAATTCATAATGAAAAAGGAGAATATGATGAGTCAAAAGATTATTGGGATTGACCTTGGTGGAACTTCTATCAAATTTGCAATCTTAACAACAGCAGGAGAAATCCAAGAAAAATGGTCTATCAAGACCAACATTTTGGATGAGGGAAGTCATATCGTTGATGATATGATTGAGTCTATTCAACATCGTTTGGACTTGCTTGGATTGGTGGCAGCGGACTTCCAAGGTATTGGAATGGGATCACCAGGTGTGGTTGACCGTGAAAAAGGGACTGTTATTGGTGCCTACAACCTCAACTGGAAAACCCTTCAACCAATTAAAGAGAAGATTGAAAAAGCCTTGGGTATTCCATTCTTCATCGATAATGATGCCAACGTAGCTGCTCTTGGTGAGCGCTGGATGGGGGCTGGTGATAACCAACCAGATGTTGTCTTTATGACACTTGGTACAGGTGTTGGTGGCGGTATCGTCGCAGAAGGCAAATTGCTTCACGGTGTTGCTGGTGCAGCAGGTGAGCTTGGCCACATCACTGTTGACTTTGACCAACCAATCGCATGTACTTGTGGTAAGAAAGGTTGCCTTGAGACAGTTGCTTCAGCAACAGGGATTGTCAACTTGACTCGTCGCTATGCGGATGAATACGAAGGCGATGCAGCCTTGAAACGCTTGATTGATAATGGAGAAGAAGTAACTGCTAAGACTGTCTTTGATCTCGCAAAAGAAGGAGACGACCTTGCCTTGATCGTTTACCGTAACTTCTCACGTTACTTGGGAATCGCTTGTGCTAACATTGGTTCAATCCTAAACCCATCAACAATCGTCATCGGTGGTGGTGTATCAGCTGCAGGGGAATTCCTTCTACAAGGTGTTCAAAAAGTTTACGATGAAAATAGTTTCCCACAAGTCCGCACATCCACTAAATTAGCTCTTGCAACTCTAGGAAACGACGCTGGAGTTATCGGAGCAGCATCACTTGTATTGCAATAAAATAAAAAAAGAGGAAAAATGCTAACCTAGAGTTAGTAATGTTCCTCTTTTCTTTTTTATGCTATACTAGTTATGACAGTAAATGAGGTGAGAGTAAATGACAAAAGCAGATACGATTTTTAAAGAAAATATTGAACGAATCCTCAAAGACGGTGTCTTTTCAGAGCAAGCACGTCCCAAGTACAAGGATGGGACAGTTGCTAACTCCAAGTACGTAACAGGTGCCTTTGCTGAGTATGATTTGGCTAAGGGGGAATTCCCCATCACGACTTTGCGTCCCATTGCCATCAAATCAGCTATCAAAGAAGTACTCTGGATTTATCAAGACCAGTCCAATAGCCTAGAGGTACTTAATGATAAGTACAATGTTCACTACTGGAATGACTGGGAAGTGGGAGATACAGGGACCATTGGGGAACGTTATGGTGCCGTTGTTAAGAAACACGATATCATCAATAAGCTTCTCAAGCAGTTGGCAGCCAACCCTTGGAACCGCCGCAATATCATTTCGCTCTGGGATTACCAAGCTTTCGAAGAAACAGAAGGGCTGCTCCCATGCGCCTTTCAGACCATGTTTGATGTCCGTCGCGTTGATGGGGCAATCTATCTGGATGCAACCTTGACCCAGCGTTCTAATGATATGCTGGTTGCCCACCACATCAATGCTATGCAGTATGTGGCCTTGCAGATGATGATCGCCAAACATTTTGGTTGGAAGGTTGGAAAGTTCTTCTACTTTATCAACAACCTCCATATCTATGATAATCAATTTGAACAAGCTCAGGAATTGCTTCGTCGTGAGCCGTCAAATTGCCAACCACATTTGGTCTTGAATGTACCAGACAAGACCAATTTCTTTGATATTAAAGCAGAGGACTTTGAGTTGGTGGATTATGACCCTGTCAAGCCACAGTTGAAGTTTGACCTAGCTATTTAAAAGAATAGAAAAAAGAAGTTGAGACAATAAATCCCAACTTCTTTTGTTTCTTAACGTGATACGCGGCGGCGAGCTGCTTTTTTACGGTTTTCTTCGATGAAAGCTGCTTTTTGCTCTTCTGGTTCGATCACTTTCTTTTTAAATGCGTATACTGCACCTGCGACTGCAGCGACAGTTCCTGCGACACCTGTTACAAGACCTTTAGCGAATCCTTTAGCCATGAGTCTTCCTCCTTTATCTTCTTAATCAGCCAGCCTCTTCAAGAGGTCACATTTTTCTGACTGACCTTTTTGTGTTATAATAATAGTAACGAAAAAATGGGAATTTTTCAAGGAAAAAAGATGAAAACAAAAATAATTGTGATTGTTGGACCGACTGCAGTTGGAAAGACGGCTCTTGCCATTGAAGTTGCCGAGCGTTTTAATGGCGAAGTGGTTAGTGGAGATAGCCAGCAAGTCTATCGAGGACTTGATATTGGGACGGCTAAGGCTAGTCCAGAAGAGCAGGCAGCTGTTCCCCATCATTTAATCGATGTTAGAGAGGTAACCGAGTCTTACTCGGCTTTTGATTTTGTTTCAGAAGCTAAGATGGCTATTGAGGATATTCACAGCCGTGGCAAGCTAGCCATTATCGCCGGTGGAACTGGACTTTATATCCAGAGCTTGCTAGAAGGTTACCACCTAGGTGGGGAGACTCCCCATGAGGAGATTTTGGACTATCGAGCTAGTTTGGAACCTTATACAGATGAGAAACTAGCTCATTTGGTGGAGCAAGCAGGCCTTGAGATTCCCCAGTTTAATCGTCGTCGTGCTATGCGTGCCTTAGAAATTGCCCATTTTGGTCAGGATTTGGAAAATCAAGAGACCTTGTATGAACCATTGATTATCTGCTTGGATGATGAACGCAGTAAACTTTATGAGCGTATCAACCACCGAGTGGATTTGATGTTTGAGGCTGGGCTTTTGGATGAGGCCAAGTGGCTGTTTGCCCATTATCCAGATGTGCAGGCTGCTAAAGGAATTGGCTACAAGGAACTCTTTCCTTATTTCAGTGGAGAGCAGACCTTGGAAGAAGCCAGTGAGAGTCTCAAACAGGCTACCCGTCGTTTTGCCAAGCGTCAGTTGACCTGGTTCCGTAATCGCATGCAGGTCACCTTTTATCAGATTGGAGAAGCTGGTGTGCAAGACCGCATTTTAAGCCAGATAGAGGAGTTTTTAGATGATTGATACGGAGAAAAAAGAGGAGCGAGTCCTGCTCATAGGTGTGGAATTGCAGGGCATGGACAATTTTGACCTCTCCATGGAAGAATTGGCCAGTCTAGCTAAGACAGCTGGGGCAATCGTTGTAGATAGCTACAGACAAAAACGTGAAAAATATGATTCCAAGACCTTTGTTGGCTCTGGTAAGTTGAAAGAAATTGCGCTTATGGTGGATGCAGAAGAAATCACCACTGTCATTGTCAACAACCGTCTGACTCCAAGGCAGAATGTCAATTTAGAGGAAGTTCTGGGTGTCAAGGTTATTGACCGTATGCAGTTGATTTTGGATATCTTTGCCATGCGAGCTCGGAGCCATGAAGGGAAGCTCCAAGTCCACCTAGCCCAGCTCAAATATCTCTTGCCTCGCTTGGTTGGTCAGGGGATTATGCTCAGCCGTCAGGCAGGGGGAATTGGTTCCCGTGGACCTGGTGAAAGCCAGCTGGAGCTGAACCGTCGTAGCGTTCGCAATCAAATCACGGATATCGAGCGCCAGCTCAAGGTGGTTGAGAAAAATCGGGCGACAGTCAGAGAAAAACGTCTGGAGTCCAGCACCTTTAAGATTGGTTTGATTGGTTATACCAATGCTGGGAAGTCAACTATCATGAACACCTTGACCAGTAAGACCCAGTATGAAGCGGACGAGCTATTTGCGACTCTGGATGCGACGACTAAGAGTATCCATCTGGAGGGCAATCTTCAAGTAACTTTGACAGATACCGTTGGCTTTATCCAAGATTTGCCGACAGAGTTGGTATCCAGTTTCAAGTCTACCTTGGAAGAAAGCAAGCATGTGGACCTTCTTGTTCATGTTATCGATGCCAGCAATCCTTACCACGAAGAACATGAAAAAACAGTTCTTTCCATCATGAAAGACTTGGACATGGAGGATATTCCTCGCCTGACTCTGTATAATAAAGCGGATTTGGTGGAGGATTTTACGCCGACCCAAACGCCCTATTCCCTCATTTCTGCCAAGTCTGAGGATAGTCGTGAGAATTTGCAGGCTTTGTTTTTAGAGAAAATCAAGGATATTTTTGAATCTTTTACCCTGCGCGTGCCTTTTTCAAAGTCCTACAAGATTCATGATTTAGAAAGTGTCGCGATTCTGGAAGAACGTGATTATCAGGAAGATGGCGAAATGATTAGAGGCTACATTTCTGAGAAAAATAAATGGAGGTTAGAGGAATTTTATGACTGATATTAAAACCTTAGCTCTAAAATATGGGGGCTATACGAGTCTAGACAAGGTCTATCTGGATCAGCTTCTAGCTGGAAAAACAGAGCAGGAGCAGTTAACACTTATCACACCTCCGCCTAGCGTGGTCAATGCTTACTTTGCAGAACTTTATCAAAAAAAGAGTCCTCAAGCTGCAACCGATTATTTTGCGGAACTCAGTCAGGAGCTAAATCTCTACAATGCTGAGCCAAGTTTTACCATAGAAAATAAGCCTTTTATTCGGCTTAATCTGTCTGGTAAATCCTTTGGTTTTTGTTATGAGAGTGAGGGTCTAGGTCGAATTTTCTCTGAAAATGAAGAGGTTATTTCAGAAGATTTACTCTTTGAAATTGCGCAAATTTTCCCCCATCAACTGGTCTTTGAGGAGTCTGGCAAGATTTACATGAAGGCTGTCGGAGATGAGGAAGTTGTTAGCGTGGAAAATCTCACAGCTTTGACTGATTTGGAAAGTTTGGCTGATGGTCGCAAGCGTCTTAAAGGTTACAGCCAAGAGGAGTTATTACAAGAAGCTACTGCTTTTTCTGGCAAGCGCTATTTCCGATCGGAAAACCGCACAGCCATGTTATATATTGATTAATTAGAAAGTATCGAATGGATATTCAATTTTTAGGAACGGGGGCTGGTCAGCCCTCTAAAGCCCGCAACGTTTCAAGTCTCGCCCTGAAACTCTTGGACGAGATTAACGAAGTCTGGCTCTTTGACTGTGGAGAAGGTACGCAAAATCGCATTCTGGAAACCACAATTCGACCACGTAAGGTCAGCAAAATCTTTATCACCCACCTGCATGGAGACCATATCTTTGGCTTGCCAGGTTTCCTTTCTAGCCGTGCCTTTCAGGCCAATGAAGAGCAGACAGATTTGGAAATCTATGGACCGCAAGGAATCAAGTCATTTGTCTTAACTAGTCTTCGTGTGTCAGGTTCTCGTCTGCCCTACCGCATTCATTTCCATGAGTTTGACCAAGATTCCCTTGGGAAAATCCTTGAGACCGATAAATTCATTGTGTATGCAGAGGAGTTGGACCACACTATTTTCTGCGTTGGATATCGTGTCATGCAAAAGGACCTAGAAGGTACCTTGGATGCTGAAAAACTCAAGGCTGCGGGTGTCCCATTTGGCCCACTTTTTGGGAAAATCAAAAACGGTCAGGACGTTGTTTTGGAAGACGGAACTGAAATCAAGGCAGCTGACTATATCTCAGCTCCACGTCCAGGTAAAATTATCACTATTTTAGGAGACACTCGAAAAACGGATGCCAGTGTGCGTCTAGCTGTCAATGCCGATGTCCTAGTTCATGAGTCCACTTATGGCAAGGGTGACGAAAAAATTGCTCGTAACCATGGCCACTCTACTAACATGCAAGCTGCACAAGTAGCGGTAGAAGCAGGAGCCAAACGCCTCTTGCTCAACCACATCAGTGCCCGTTTCCTCTCAAAAGATATCAGCAAGCTCAAAAAAGATGCTGCTAGCATTTTTGACAATGTCCATGTGGTCAAAGACTTGGAAGAAGTGGAAATCTAAAAGATTGAGAAAGGAACAGTATGCCTACTATTCTCATTACCGGAGCTAGCGGTGGCCTAGCCCAAGAAATGGTCAAACTCCTGCCAAATGACCAACTCATCTTGCTTGGTAGAAATAAGGAAAAATTAGCTCAACTCTATGGAAACCACCCACAAGCAGAATTGATTGAAATCGATATTACCGATGACTCAGCCTTAGAAACTATAGTAGCAGACCTCTATCTCCGCTTTGGCAAGATTGATGTCTTGATTAACAATGCAGGTTACGGAATTTTTGAGGAATTTGACCAGATTTCTGACCAAGATATTCACCAGATGTTTGAGGTCAATACCTTTGCCCTTATGAATCTATCTCGTCGCCTTGCGGCTCGAATGAAGGAAAGTCGAAAAGGCCATATCATTAATATTGTTAGCATGGCAGGTTTGATTGCTACTGGCAAGTCTAGTCTCTACTCAGCCACTAAGTTTGCGGCCATTGGTTTTTCAAATGCTCTGCGCCTCGAACTCATGCCCTATGGAGTCTATGTGACAACAGTCAATCCAGGACCAATCCGAACCGGATTTTTTGACCAAGCGGACCCAGATGGAACTTATCTCAAATCGGTTGAACGCTTCCTGTTGAAACCAGATGCAGTGGCTAAAAATATTGTCAAGATTATAGGAAAAAACAAACGAGAACTCAATCTCCCGATGTTGTTGAATCTAGCCCATAAGTTTTATACCCTCTTTCCCAAGCTAGCTGATAAGTTAGCAGGGGAAACTTTTAATTATAAGTAAAAAGAACCAATATGCAGGTTGTTGCTAGCCTACATATTGGTTCTTATCATTTCTCAACTATCAAATTGAACTTCTTCTAGTAGATAGTCGATAAAGCGTTCGCCCATCTTAGATAGGCTGGTTTTTTCATGCTGGATATAGACCAGCTCGATAGGGTCATCAATATCCAGTGGGATAGAAACGATATTGTCTCCGTTGAGGTTGCTGTTCAAAATCCCTGTTGCGATCGTGTATCCGTCCAGACCAATCAAGAGATTAAAGAGGGTAGCACGGTCACTGACAACGATGGATTTCTTATGGTGCTCTTGAGATAGAATCTCTTCAGAGAAGTAGAAGGAGTTGTGTGTCCCTTGGTCATAGCTGAGGTAAGGGAAGTTTTCTAAATCAGATAGTTTGACCTTGTCTTTTTTTGCCAGAGGGTTGGTCTTGCTGACAAAGATATGCGGTTGCGCTGTGAAGAGATTGTGAGCCAGCAGGTGGTTGTCATCCAGCATCTTGGTTAAAACATCACGGTTGTAGCTGTTAAAAAATAGGACCCCGACCTCACTACGGAAGTTCTTGACGTCGTCGATAATTTCCCAAGTACGAGTTTCACGAAGGAAGAGCTCGTATTTCTCCATATCGCTTTTCTTGAGCAGAGAGACAAAGGCATTGACCACAAAGGCATAGTGTTGAGACGAAACGCTAAAGAGTTCGCGGTGGGCGACAGGATTTTTATAGCGTTCCTCCAGAAGCTGGGTCTGCTCGACAACCTGACGGGCATAAGAGAGAAACTCCATCCCATCACGGGTCAAGGTGATCCCCTTGGGATTGCGGATAAAGATTTCAATGCCCATTTCATTTTCCAAATCTCTCACGGCATTGGAAAGACTCGGCTGAGTGATAAAGAGTTGCTTGGCTGCCTCATTCATGGAGCCAGTTTCGACGATTTTGATAATATAGTGTAATTGTTGAATTCTCATGTTTTTATTGTACCACACTTGCGTCAGAATCGCCAAAGAAGATAGGAAAATCAGGGGGAGTATGTGAGTCTCTGTAAAGTAGTTAAGAAGAAACTTCTAAATCATTTAGTAAATAAGATTAAAAATTTTTCTCGAAAATAAGAAACTTGCACGATTTACTCATTACTTAGCCAATACTAGAGTTTATACTAGTTATTGTAAAGATGATCATCCAAAAGAAGGAAGGAGGCAACCTTATGGCTAAAAATACAAATCGTTTAGAAATTGATTCTCTAAGTTTTGAGGTTGAAAACCAAGAACTTTCTGGGAAATCAGAAGCTAGTGGTATACAGCTTTTAAAATGACAGTAGCAGGTCTCTGTGGATTGTATTTCACCTATTCCTATGAGTGTACGAGAAATAATGTTCGTTGTTAGATAAAACAAAAGGAAAATTCTAGTGTTTTATTACAAAATATTGACAACATTTTGATTTGGTGTTATATTTACGGGGAGAAATACAAATAGAACAAGGCAACTTTGAGATTGATTCTTTGGATTGTGGAAATTAATAGCCAAGAATTGGATGGAAAATCTGCTGCTGAGTAGGGTACGGCTGTTAGATTAACAACACAGGGGCGCTGTGGTTGGTGATTTACATATTCTTATGAATGTATTTCGCCAAACGTGCGCTGTGGATAAAACTCTCTATTTTTTGACAGGAGGATAAAATGGAAGGAATTATTGGAACACTAGAATTCTATGCACCTGTACTGGTCTTAGGAGTTGTTGTCATAGGTATTGTTTACTTTATGAAAAAAAGAAACGATCGCAAATAATCAACATCGACCGATACCTGAAAAAGGCATCGGTTTTTTTTAACTTGAATATATTGCACAAAATACTCATGGCAAACCTTGAAAGAAACCGTATAATGAGAGAGTAATAAAGAAACGGAGGAATGAAATGATGAAACAACTTATCGTGACAGGATTAACGAAAACATTTGGTCAAGGGGATAATATCGTTCATGCTTTATCAGATGTGAACTTGTCTGTTGAAAAAGGAGAATTTCTGGCAATTATGGGAGCTAGTGGTAGTGGAAAAACAACACTTCTCAACTGTATTTCAACGATTGATAAACCAACATCAGGTGAGATTCGATTTGAAGATTTTGACATCATCCATGCCAAGGAAAATGAACTAGCTGACTATCGTGCTAAAAACATTTCCTATATTTTCCAAGCTTACAACTTGGTGGAAACCTTGACGGTCTATGAAAATATCGTTCTACCTCTTCAAATTCAGGGGAAAAATATTAAAAAACATCAGGATAAGATTGAGGAAATTTTGGATAAGCTGGCCATCCAGAACTTAAAAGATAAGTTTCCTAATCAGTTATCAGGTGGTCAGCGACAACGTGTGGCAACTGCTAGAGCCTTGATTGATGATTCTAAACTGATTATCGCAGATGAGCCGACAGGAGCCTTGGACTCTGCCAATTCTGAAAAACTGATGGCACTTTTGCAGGAAATCAATAAAAGTTTTGGCATCACCATTTTACTGGTTACGCATGACCCTGCTGCAGCAAAGTATTCCTCACGGATGGTGCTACTTAGCGATGGAAAGATTATGGATGATTTGGAACGTAACAGCTTATCTAATGAACAGTATTTACAAGAGATTTACAGCCGTACTAGATAGGAGGAAGAGAGTATGTATCCAAAATTGATTTTACGAAATGTATTTCGAAATTTACAGACCTATACCATCTATTTTTTCAGTCTGACCTTGATTTATAGCTTGCTCTACGCTTTTAATGCTTTACCAAGCCATCCAGTGATGCAAAGTTTATCAGGGGCAAAGGAAATGTTGACGACGGTGATGAGCCAGTACATGGGCTTGCTTTCCTATCTGATTCTATCGGCGATTGCCTTTCTCATCGTTTACGCCACAAATTTTGTGCTGGGACGGCGCAAGAAAGAGCTGGGACTTTATGCAACGCTGGGAATGAAGAAGAAGCAGATTATCCGTACCCTGTTCTTTGAAACCATGCTGGTCAATATCTTTTCCTTGATTCTAGGTTTCTTTCTTGGAGTGATCTTACTGGTCATTCTAGCTAAGATTGCATCTGAGTTTTTCATGGCTAATTACTTTGGTAATCTGGTTTTCTTTGATAGCAAGTCTGTCATCTTACTAGTTTATTCCTATTTGGTAACCAGTTTTATTGTTGGTGTCATGGACATTCTTACCTTTAGAAAGCAAAATATCATTGCACTCATTCAAGAAAATGGGGTCAAGAAATCTGTCTTGGCAAAAGGCAAGCCAGTTCTTCAAGCACTTCTCTTTATTCTTTCGACAGCTGTTATCGGTTTTGGTGCTCTCTATTTTTCAGACTATCACCATCTATCATTCTTGAAAAGCTGGGGTATCTTGCTGGTATCTGTCTTCGTGATTTTTGTGATTTTATTTTACAATACCTTGAGCCATTTTATCTTGGTCTCCCTTAGAAAACTGCCTCAAACCTACTATAACAAACTAAACACTTTTAAAATCCGTCAATTTTCAAAACAAGCTGATAGTAATTCGGTCACGTTGGCTGTCTTATCCTTGACCTTGACACTGGCTCTCAGCTTACTCGTTTTTAGTGGTAGTGCCTATACGACTATGAACCGAGAGCTGAACAAATACTCACCTTATGATGTAACTGTCAATCTTTATCGTGGTCAAGAGTTCCAATTTGCTCAGGATTCTGTAAAAGATAGGCTGAAAGCAGATGGATTTGACTTTAACCTCATCAAAGAGGAGTACAGCTATCCTATCTATTCTAGTGATTTAACCTATAAAGATTTGATTGATACTAGCAATCTCTGGGAGCATGATAAGAAACTTCCTGAATCAAAAGTACCGATTTTAGGAATTTCTGCCTACAATCATCTCCGCAAACTGCAAGGGAAAAAAGCGGTTGACTTGGCAGAAGACCAATTTCTAGTCAATGCCAATTATAAAGGAACTGCCAAGCAGATCCAGGACTTTCTATCAACGACAAAAACCCTCATGATTAACGGTCATTCTCTCAACCTTGCCTCTTCAAAGCCACTTGAAACAGTTTATTTTTTATCTTCAGTAGGTCTAAATGACGCAGGAACCTTGATTGTACCAGATAAGGTAGTAGTTGGATTGACGGAAGACCACACGACCTATGTTGCCAATTTCAAAGAAAACATTGACAAACGGGAAGTAGAAACATTCTTGAGTCAGTGGATTGAAAAATACTACTTCACTCGTGAAGGAGAAGAGTTGAATTCGTTCGTCTATCAAACGAAAGGAAGAATTTTTGAGATTTATCTTGGATTTATGGGCGTCATTGTCTTTGTCATGATTTTTGTCAGTGTTATTTTTATCATTATTTCCCTCAGTATCTTGTCTCTTCAAACTTCTACAAGTGCTTTGGATAGTGTTAATGATTATCAAATCTTATACCTTCTTGGGAACAAGAGAAAGCAAAATCGCTTTATTCTTTTGCAACAGATTCTAAGTTATTTCTTGGTTCCGCTGGTCATCGCAGGTCCGCTAGCATTTGCCTTGAGTACCGCTCTTTTGGGCTATTTTGAGAATTTCGCTAATACCAGCATTTCTATTGATATCACCTATCTGGGAGTAGCGGTTTTACTCTTTGTTCTTTACTTGCTAGTGACTTACAGAGTAAGTTGGCAAATTATTGAAAATTAAGTCAAATACCAGAGTTGCCTATCCTGCAATTCTGGTATTGTGTTATAATAATATTAAAGTAGTTCAGGAAGTAGATACATATGAAACAGTTTGTCAAATTGCTCTCGAAAAACTCACTTTTATTGTGGTGGTTGACGATTTTGAATCATCTAGCTTTAATGATTTATATTTATTATAGGATCCCTCTGGACTTTTCGACAGATTTTTCCTTACAGATGGTTTTATTGCTGATTATTGCTTTAATTGTATTTAGCTATATTTGTAATATTGTGACCTTTAGGTATAGTGAGTTGAAACTTTGGTTGCTCCTGATGATGTTTCTCATTAGCTGGCAATCCATATTTAATCAAGGAGTTACGAACACCCTGTTGCACTTTTTTGATATTCTTCATCCGCTAAACTCTTTTTTATTGGTATATAGTTCTCTGTCTATTATCTTTCTGGGAGAGAAAATAGGAGAAGAACTGTTGAGTGTGTCCTTTGTGTTGACACTAATCACCATTAGTTCGTATCTGTTAAGTCCTTCAATTTTTCTATTTCTGTCCTTGTTTGCGTCTCTCTTTTTAAACCTTGTTCCCTTGATTTTACTGATTTTATATCATAAAGAGTTGAAAAGTAAACTCAAGTATCAGAGACGAAATTTGTGGATATTAGCTTTGATATTGCCTCTTTCTTATTTCTTTTTGTATATCAATACGAGGGGCTCAGGAGTGATGAACCTAGTCTGGTATCTTGAGATTATTGGAATACTTGCTTTTTTGCATCTCAAAACAATTATTAACTCTCTTCAGAAAAAGGTAGTAGAGTTGAAGTTGTCCTATATAAAAGCTTTTTCACGCTTGTTTTTACTGGTTATGTTTTTGTTAGTAGGCATTTTCATCATCTTTCATTTAGACTTAAACACGAGCTTTTTGGTCTTGAATATCATGCTACTATTGTTCGGGATTTGTTCGGAAGAATTGATTCGCCTCTTTCGTTCTGCTGAAATGCTAGATGCTAGGGATTATGTAAAAGTTCTCTTTTTAAAGCGTAACCGTATGGTGAAAAGTCTGCTGGCAAATGAAGATACAGAACAACAGTTCTCCGAATTTCTTCACAATGAAATCCTGCAAAATGTGATGGCAATAAA
Source organism: uncultured Streptococcus sp. (assembly GCA_963525985.1). Taxonomy (GTDB): domain Bacteria; phylum Bacillota; class Bacilli; order Lactobacillales; family Streptococcaceae; genus Streptococcus. Next base: position 25,712 of record CAURMD010000003.1, read on the forward strand.
AAATTTCAATAAATATAGTAGCAATCAAGCTTTTGGTGAACAGATCAATCTGGTGACAGAGGAGTTGGTTCAGCGGATTCGTGAGCGGATGGATTATTATCAGCCAATGGTAGAAACAGACGAGCAGTTAGACATCCAGTATCAAGGGCTGATTAATCGGATTGTCAAGCGCTATCACGCAGAAAATGAAGTCGTCACACAGTTTCCTGTCCACTTTAGGCTTTTATCTCCTTACGATAAAATTGCCTATCGTCTGGTTGAGGAACTGACGACCAATGCCGTTAAGTACGCTAGTGGTGGAAGGATTTCTTTGAAGATTGATGTGCATGATGACGCTATTTTTATCATTTCTGAAAATGACTGCCTTCAAACAAAAAAATCCTTAGGTTATGGTTTGAAAAATATGTCTAATAAAATTAGTGTTTTAGGTGGTCAAATGCAGATTTTTGAAAATAATAAGAGATTTCGTGTAGAAATTACTCTCCCGATTGATAAGGAGTTGTGTTATGAAAATTTTGTTAATTGATGATCATAAATTATTTAGCCAAAGTATCAAGATGATTTTAGAGTTATCAGAAAACATTAAAAAGGTCCAGTTAGTGGATAATTTTTCGACTATTTCGGAGATTGCTTTTAATGACTACGACATTATTTTGATTGACATCAACCTGACGAGTCTGTATCAAGCTGATGGGCTGACCTTGGCACAAGAGATTATCGACAATGGTTGTTCTAGTAAGGTTGTGATTTTGACAGGTTACAGTAAAAAAATGTATGAACACCGAGCTAAAGTTATGGGGGCTTATGGCTTTCTGGACAAAAGTATGGACCCAGATGAGTTGGAGAAAAAACTGGAAAAGATTTATCTAGGTGGTAAGGTCTTTTCAGATGAAGTGATGGTAGAGGTGCTAACACCACGAGAAATCGAGATACTAGAACTGGTTAGAAATGGCTTGACCATTGATGATGTCTGTGACAAGGTCTATGTGAGTAAACGTACAGTTTCCAATCATTTGGCCAATATCTTTTCAAAATTGGGAGTGACTAACAGGCAGGAGGCGATTCACATCGCTGAGCAGTTGGGATATTTCCCACCAGATTAAAAAGCTGCAGAAGATGCAGCTTTTTTAATTATTTCTGTGATACTTCTTGTGTGAGTCTCTTCTTGAAAAAAACACAAAATTTTGCTAGAATGAGTCTTATGAAAACATTCTATGATGTGCAGCAATTCCTCAAACGATTTGGTATTATTGTTTACATGGGAAAACGCTTATATGATATTGAACTGATGAAGTTGGAACTCTTTCGGATTTACGATGCAGGGTTGATGGACAAATTAGACTATCTGGAAGCAGAAGCGGTTCTTCGCAGAGAGCACAAGGTAGAATTGGATTATATTGAGAAAAATGGAGAAAAGAACTAATGGTTACTTGGATTTTGTGGGCACTTATACTGGCAATGTTGGCGTGGATGGGCTTTAACTATCTTCGTATTCGCCGTGCGGCTAAAATTGTGGACAATGAGGAATTTGAAGCCTTGATTCGTACGGGTCAATTGATTGATTTGCGCGACCCAGCAGAATTCCACAGAAAACATATCCTTGGTGCCCGCAATATTCCTTCAAGTCAGTTGAAGACTAGTCTTGCAGCCCTTCGTAAAGATAAACCTGTCCTTCTTTACGAAAACCAACGTGCGCAACGTGTGACAAATGCGGCCCTTTACTTGAAAAAACAAGGTTTTTCTGAGATTTATATCCTTTCTTATGGCTTGGATTCTTGGAAAGGGAAAGTCAAAGTTGAGAAATAAGAAAACGAGCTTGGATGTTTCCGAGCTCATTTTTTACCCACTTTTTCTGAGAAATTCACGAATGCTTGCTAATTCTTGGGAGTTTAGGGGGCGATAGTCTCCTTCTTGAAGATTGTCATCCAAGCTCCAAAGTCCAAAATGGGTGCGTTTGAGGGAGGTTACTTTGACACCAACCGAGAGGAACATTTTCTTAACCTGGTGAAATTTTCCTTCTGAAATGGTGATGGAGGCTTGGCTGTGGGAAGGACTTGCAGATAGAATCTCTAGTCTTGCAGGTTTACAGATAGTGCCATCTAAAAAGACAATTCCCTTTTGAAAGACTTGGATATGGTCAGGTGTTAGAAGTCCATTAACCTCAACTTGATAAGTCTTATCGACATGATATTGGGGATGGAGGAGCTGAAAGCCCAAGGGGCCGTTGTCGGTCAAGAGGAGGAGGCCCGTCGTATCTCGGTCTAGTCGGCTGACGGCATAGAGCTTGTCAGACTGGATGTCAGGTGAAAGGAGATCCATGACGGTTTGGAGTTCCTTGTCTTTATTGGCTGTAACGACACCAGCAGGTTTATGGAGCATAAGATAGGTGTGCTCATAGCCTTGAATGATTCGGTCCTGAAAAAGGAGTTCCTGTAGTCCTGTATCGATATTTTGGGCTAGGGAGCGAGCTGGGCAACTATCGACGAGAATTTCCCCTTTGAGGAGTGCTTGCTTCATGGCCTTTCGGCTAACTTTTTCTTGGGCTAATAAATTATCTAAACGCATACTGTGCCTATCTTATCATAAGTCGCTTGCTTTGAAAAGGCTTGACGTGAAAAGAAAAGCAGAGTGAAAACATTTACACTTGCTTGAATTATGTTATTTACTTGAAATTATGGTATAATCGTTCAGTTAGAAAATAAATTTTGAATATTATAGAGGAAATCATGACAAAATTAAGAGAAGATATCCGTAACATTGCGATTATCGCCCACGTTGACCACGGTAAAACAACCCTCGTTGACGAATTATTGAAACAATCAGAAACGCTTGATGCACGTACTGAATTGGCTGAGCGTGCTATGGACTCAAATGATATCGAAAAAGAGCGTGGAATTACCATCCTTGCTAAAAATACAGCCGTTGCCTACAACGGAACTCGTATTAACATCATGGACACACCAGGACACGCGGACTTCGGTGGAGAAGTTGAGCGTATCATGAAAATGGTTGACGGTGTTGTCTTGGTCGTAGATGCCTACGAAGGAACCATGCCACAAACTCGTTTCGTATTGAAAAAAGCTTTAGAACAAGACCTTGTCCCAATCGTGGTTGTTAACAAAATCGACAAACCATCAGCTCGTCCAGCAGAAGTAGTGGACGAAGTCTTGGAACTTTTCATCGAGCTTGGCGCAGATGATGACCAGCTTGACTTCCCAGTGGTGTATGCTTCAGCGATCAACGGAACTTCTTCATTGTCAGATGATCCAGCTGACCAAGAAGCTACTATGGCACCAATCTTTGACACGATTATCGACCATATCCCAGCTCCAGTAGATAACTCAGATGAGCCTTTGCAGTTCCAAGTGTCACTTTTGGACTACAATGACTTCGTTGGACGTATCGGTATCGGTCGTGTCTTCCGTGGTACTGTTAAGGTTGGGGACCAAGTTACCCTTTCTAAACTTGATGGCACAACTAAAAACTTCCGTGTTACAAAACTCTTCGGTTTCTTTGGTTTGGAACGTCGTGAAATCCAAGAAGCAAAAGCAGGTGACTTGATTGCTGTTTCAGGTATGGAAGACATCTTTGTCGGTGAAACCATTACTCCGACAGACGCAGTTGAAGCTCTTCCAATCCTACACATCGATGAGCCAACTCTTCAAATGACTTTCTTGGTCAACAACTCACCATTTGCTGGTAAAGAAGGTAAATGGGTAACTTCTCGTAAAGTAGAAGAACGCTTGCAGGCAGAATTGCAAACAGACGTTTCCCTTCGTGTTGACCCAACTGATTCACCAGATAAATGGACTGTTTCAGGACGTGGAGAATTGCACTTGTCAATCCTTATCGAAACAATGCGTCGTGAGGGATATGAACTTCAAGTATCTCGTCCAGAAGTTATCGTAAAAGAAATCGACGGTGTCAAATGCGAACCATTTGAACGTGTTCAAATCGACACTCCAGAAGAATACCAAGGGTCTGTTATCCAAAGCCTTTCTGAACGTAAGGGTGAAATGTTGGATATGATTTCAACTGGTAATGGTCAAACTCGTTTGGTCTTCCTTGTTCCAGCGCGTGGTTTGATTGGATACTCAACTGAGTTCTTGTCAATGACTCGTGGTTATGGTATCATGAACCATACCTTCGACCAATACTTGCCATTGATTCCAGGTGAAATTGGTGGACGTCACCGTGGTGCCCTTGTTTCTATCGATGCTGGTAAGGCTACAACTTACTCAATCATGTCTATCGAAGAACGTGGTACAATCTTTGTTAACCCAGGTACTGAGGTTTACGAAGGAATGATCATCGGTGAAAACTCTCGTGAAAATGACTTGACAGTTAACATCACTAAGGCAAAACAAATGACTAACGTTCGTTCAGCTACTAAGGACCAAACAGCTGTTATCAAGACACCTCGTATCTTGACACTTGAAGAGTCTCTTGAGTTCTTGAACGACGATGAGTACATGGAAGTAACACCTGAGTCTATCCGTTTGCGTAAACAAATCCTTAACAAGGCAGAGCGTGAGAAAGCTAACAAGAAGAAAAAATCAGCTGAATAAGAGCTAGAAAGAGAGAAAGATGGTTTATTTAGTCCTAGGAATTTTACTGCTTCTACTCTATGTATTTGCGACACCAGAAAGCATTAAAGGGACAGTCAATATCGTCGCTATGGTATGTATTTTAGTGGCACTTTTGGTTTTGTTGGCTCTATCTTTTCTGAAAATTTTTCAATTACCAACAGAAATATTCCTAGCAATAGCCATGTTAATCCTAGCTTACTTTAGTGTGAGAGACATCACACTCATGCCAGTTAAAAAAAGTAAAAGAAGATAAAAAAGAGAGTTTCGGCTCTCTTTTTTTGGTAGGAATTTTACAATAGTTTGAATTGTTTTTTACTATAACATCATCTCTTTTGCTTGGATAATATGAATGGGAAAAACTTGAATAAAATTCGTTAATGACATCTATTTTTTGGGGAACTGTAAAACTCTATTACTAACAATATTTTAGTAAAATATGTTGATAGATTAGATAGAAAGTGATATACTTAAGTTATAAGAAATCGTTTTCAAAATAAGAAAGGATTAAATTTATACTCAATGAAAATCAAAGAGCAAACTAGGAAACTAGCCGCAGGTTGCTCAAAGCACTGCTTTGAGGTTGTAGATAAGACTGACGAAGTCAGTCACATATATAATCCAAGGCGACGTTGACGCGGTTTGAAGAGATTTTTGAAGAGTATTATTGTCTTGGTGCTCAGGGTGTGATGGATTAAACTAGGAAAATAATTCTAAGAATTTATAAAAGATAAAATCTTTGTTCTATAGGGTTATTCTCTTATACAAGGAGTCTACTATGAAGAAACTATTCATATTATTATCAACTTTTTTTCTCAGCTTCTTCCTTGCTTGGATTATTGTCTTACGTGCGCCACAATATTTATATGCAAGCTATGATTCCGTCTCCTTACTTCGTGTCAAAAAGGATACTCAGGAACCGACGCGTGAGGTATTTGAACAGGAATTGGAGAATTTTGCAAACTCAGAACAGAGTTTAATAGCTAGAAGAATCGTAGAGCCGAGTAAGGATGGGACGACTCACTTTACTTATGCAACTTATGGTCAGGGAACTTTACCAAAAGAATTCCAAGAAGCTAGCCAAGAAAGTCGTGAACGTAGTGATCCGCTAAATAGTTATCTCCTTTTGTCAGGCTCCTTGACGAAAGAAAAGCTTGCCGATAAATTAGGAGATTTAGGTTATAAAGCAATTCCTGACCGAAAGACACCGCCCTATTCTCTTGCCTTTAGAATGTTACTAATTCCCCTTATTTTAATTAGTTTAGCAATATTTGGCTTATCTTTCTTTGCTTTAGTGATTATCACTCGGATTAAGGAAATGAGAGCAGCAGGTATAAAACTCTTTTCTGGTCAGACTCTCTTATCCATCATGGGCCATTCTTTATCTACTGATATCAAGTGGCTCCTTCTATCAGCCCTCCTTTCCTTCCTAGGTGGGGGAGTCGTTCTTTTTAGTCAAGGTTTGTTTTATCCTATCTTGTTAGCTACCTATGGTTTTGGGATTAGTTTCTATCTTTTGTTTTTATTGGGGATTTCAATTTTACTAATGCTCCTTTATCTAATGAGTTTGAGTTATAAAGCATTAGTTCCCGTTATTAAGGGAAGATTACCCCTTAAACGCCTGATGGCTTTAACCCTATTGTGTCAGTTAGTAGCTGTTTTTACAGTAGGCTACGCTGTTAAGACAGGTTTGACGTCTTACCAACGATTGAAAGAACTTGAAATTTCAAAACAAGCATGGCAGGACAGAGCAGACTATTATCAAATTTCTTTTGGCTTAGGTGATAGAGGAAAAGATACAGAAAATCAGAATAAGTGGTATGAATTTTCCAAAGAAGCAGTTGAAAAAGAACAGGCTCTATTTGTAAAAGATAATCTCATTCATTTTGCAAATCCTCAAGGAAAAAATGAAAACGGGGAGACACTGGATACCTATAGTCCAGCTGCAAATGTTCTTTATGTCAGCCCAAGTTATTTGGACAAGGAAAATGTTACTGTAAATGATGAGACTAGACAGAAACTAGCTCATCTTCAAAAAGGAGAGTTTGGACTCTTATTACCAGAATCTCTTCGTTCACAGGAAGCAGAACTTAAGAAAGTTTTTGAAGAAAGTTTGAACTATTACGGAAAATCTGGTGAGGAGGCAAGTGCTCCTTTAGAGTATGAAATGAGAGCGATTGTTAGCTATCTTTCAACTGGAGAAAAGCGATTTATTTATAATAACGGTGAAAGCCCAGTATCCATCCAGTACTTAACTGATCCGATTTTAGTTGTATTTACTCCAACATCTACAGGTGATAGTATCATTTCCAAATCTAGTTGGTCTATCAATGCTGGAAAACAACTCTTTATCAAAGGATATGAGAGTGGGCTAGAACTCTTAAAGAAAGCTGGAATTTATGAGCAAGTATCCTATCTTAAAGAAGGAAGAAGTGTTTATCTAACTCGTTATAATGAAGTTCAAACTGAAACAGCAACTTTAATCTTAGGAGCTATTGTGGGGATAGCTAGTTCCTTGTTACTCTTTTATTCTGTCAATCTTCTATATTTCGAGCAATTCCGCCGAGATATTTTGATTAAACGAATTTCAGGTTTACGATTTTTTGAAACACATGCTCAGTATATGGTTAGTCAATTTGCCAGTTTTGTATTTGGTGCTAGTCTCTTTATTTTAAGCAGTCGAGACTTGGTGATTGGCTTGCTCACTTTATTAGTCTTTCTAGCTAGTGCAGTTTTGACGCTTTACCGTCAAGCTCAGAAAGAATCTCGTGTTTCTATGACAATTATGAAAGGAAAATAGGATGATTGAACTAAAGAATATATCTAAAAAATTTGGAAGCCGTCAGCTATTTTCAGATACGAATCTTCATTTTGAAGGTGGGAAAATTTATGCCTTAATCGGTACAAGTGGCTGTGGTAAGACAACACTCTTGAATATGATTGGACGATTAGAGCCATATGACAAAGGACAAATCATCTATGATGGTACTTCTCTCAAGGACATCAAGCCTTCTGTTTTCTTTAGAGATTACTTGGGATACTTATTTCAAGATTTTGGCTTAATTGAAAGCCAAACCGTCAAAGAGAATCTCAATCTGGGTTTAGTTGGTAAAAAGTTGAAAGAAAAAGAGAAAATGTCTTTGATGAAACAAGCTCTAAACCGTGTTAACCTCTCTTATTTAGATTTAAAGCAACCTATCTTTGAATTATCAGGAGGAGAAGCACAACGTGTTGCACTAGCGAAGATAATTTTAAAGGATCCACCTTTGATTCTCGCAGATGAACCAACCGCTTCACTAGACCCCAAAAACTCTGAGGAATTACTTTCTATCCTAGAATCTTTAAAAAATCCGAATCGAACTATTATTATTGCGACCCACAATCCTCTGATTTGGGAGCAAGTGGACCAAGTCATTCGAGTTACCGATTTATCACATAGATGATATGGCAAGATTCAGTTAGAAGAAAGAGTCACAAACACACTTTGTGGCTTTTTTATTTCCATAAAAATGGTAAAATAGTAGGAGTAGAAATGGAGTTCGAGACATGAAAGTAATAGATCAATTTAAAAATAAGAAAGTACTTGTTTTAGGTTTGGCCAAGTCTGGTGAATCTGCAGCTCGTTTGTTGGACAAGTTAGGTGCCATTGTGACAGTAAATGACGGAAAACCTTTCGAGGACAATCCAGCTGCCCAAAGTTTGCTGGAAGAAGGGATCAAGGTCATTACAGGTGGCCATCCTTTGGAACTCTTGGATGAAGAGTTCGCCCTCATGGTAAAAAATCCAGGTATCCCCTACAGCAATCCCATGATTGAAAAGGCTTTGGCCAAGGGAATTCCAGTCTTGACTGAGGTGGAATTGGCTTATTTGATTTCAGAAGCACCAATTATCGGTATCACAGGTTCAAATGGAAAAACAACCACAACGACTATGATTGGAGAAGTTTTGACTGCTGCTGGGCAACATGGCCTTTTATCAGGAAATATCGGCTATCCAGCTAGTCAAGTGGCCCAAACTGCGTCAGATAAGGACACGCTTGTCATGGAACTTTCTTCTTTCCAACTCATGGGTGTGCAAGAATTCCATCCAGAGATTGCGGTTATTACCAACCTCATGCCAACTCATATCGATTATCATGGGTCATTTGAGGAATATGTGGCAGCCAAGTGGAATATCCAGAACAAGATGACAGCGGCTGATTTCCTTGTCTTGAACTTTAATCAAGACTTGGCAAAAGAATTGGCAAGAAAAACACAAGCTACCGTTGTACCATTCTCAACACAGGAAAAGGTTGATGGGGCTTATTTGGAAGATGGTCAACTCTACTTCCGTGGGGAAGTGGTCATGGCAGCGAATGAAATCGGAGTTCCAGGTAGCCACAATGTGGAAAATGCCCTTGCGACGATTGCTGTAGCCAAGCTTCGTGGTGTAGACAACCAAACCATCAAAGAAACTCTTTCAGCCTTTGGTGGTGTCAAACACCGTCTCCAATTTGTGGATGAAATTCAGGGTGTTAAGTTCTATAATGATAGTAAGTCAACCAATATTTTGGCAACTCAAAAAGCCTTGTCAGGATTTGACAACAGCAAGGTCGTTTTGATTGCAGGTGGTTTGGACCGTGGCAATGAGTTTGACGAATTGGTGCCAGACATTACTGGACTCAAGAAGATGGTCATCCTCGGTCAGTCTGCCGAACGTGTCAAACGGGCAGCAGATAAGGCTGGTGTGGCATATGTGGATGCGACTGATATTGCAGATGCAACCCGCAAGGCCTACGAGCTTGCGACCCAAGGAGACGTGGTTCTTCTCAGTCCTGCTAATGCTAGCTGGGATATGTATGCTAACTTTGAAGTACGTGGCGACCTCTTTATCGACACAGTAGCGGAGTTAAAGGAATAATATGAAAAAAATTGTCTTTACAGGTGGGGGGACGGTTGGACACGTGACCCTCAACCTTTTGTTAATGCCCAAGTTCATCGAAGATGGCTGGGAAGTCCACTATATCGGGGACAAGCGTGGTATCGAACACCAAGAAATCCTCAAGTCAGGTCTAGATGTCACCTTCCATTCCATTGCGACTGGAAAATTGCGTCGTTATTTCTCTTGGCAAAATATGCTGGACGTCTTCAAAGTTGGCTGGGGAATTGTCCAGTCGCTCTTTATCATGTTACGACTTCGTCCACAGGCCCTTTTTTCAAAGGGAGGCTTTGTCTCAGTACCGCCTGTTATCGCTGCGCGTGTGTCAGGAGTGCCTGTCTTTATTCACGAATCTGACCTATCTATGGGCTTGGCCAATAAAATCGCTTATAAATTTGCGACGAAGATGTATTCAACCTTTGAGCAAGCTTCAAGTTTGTCTAAGGTCGAGCATGTGGGAGCAGTGACCAAGGTTTCAGATCAAAAAAATCCAGAACCAGATGAATTGGTGGATATTCAAACCCACTTTAATCCTAAATTGCCAACTGTATTGTTTGTCGGTGGTTCTGCAGGTGCTCGTGTCTTTAACCAATTGGTGACAGACCATAAGAAAGAGCTGACAGAGCGCTACAATATTATCAATTTAACTGGAGATTCTAGCCTGAACGAGTTGAGCCAAAATCTTTTTCGTGTTGACTATGTGACCAATCTCTATCAACCCTTGATGGAATTGGCTGATATTGTTGTGACACGTGGTGGTGCCAATACGATTTTTGAGCTCTTGGCCATGGCAAAATTACATGTTATTGTGCCACTTGGTCGTGAAGCTAGTCGTGGTGACCAGATTGAAAATGCAGCTTACTTTGTAAAAAAAGGCTATGCAGAAGAGCTTCAAGAAAGCGATTTGACCTTGGACAGTTTAGAAGAAAAGCTTTCTCACTTACTAAGTCACAAGGAAGACTATCAAGCCAAGATGAAGGCTTCTAAGGAATTGAAATCTCTAGCAGATTTTTATCAATTGTTGAAAAAAGATTTATCATAAGGAAAGTAAATGTCAAAAGATAAGAAAAATGAGGGCAAAGAAATCCTCGAAGAATTTAAAGAGTTATCAGAATGGCAGAAACGAAACCAAGAATACCTAAAAAAGAAGGCTGAAGAAGAGGCAGCCCTAGCTGAGGAGAAGGAAAAGGAAAGACAAGCTCGAATGGCTTCAAAATCTGAAAAGTCAGATGCAACTGAGGACCAAGAGAGTGAATCTGACCCAAAGGCCCCAGAATCAGCTAAGGAAGAGTCTGAGGAAAAAGTAGAATCCTCAGAGGCTGACAAAGAGGAAGAAGAGATAGAAGAATCAGGGTCTAAAGAGAGCGAGGAACAGGATAAAAAGCTTGCTAAAAAGGCTCCAAAGGAAAAAGCAGCCAAAGCAAAGATTCCTGGCCTCCATATCTTGCGAGCTCTAACGATTTTATTTCCAAGTCTGCTTTTATTGATTGTCTCTGCTTACTTACTCAGTCCTTATGCGACCATGAAGGATATTCGTGTTGAGGGAACGGTGCAAACTACGGCTGATGATATTCGACAGGCTTCGGGCATTCAGGATTCGGATTATACGATTAATCTTCTGCTAGATAAGGCAAAATATGAAGAGCAGATTAAGTCTAACTATTGGGTTGAATCAGCTCAGCTTGTTTATCAATTTCCAATCAAGTTCACTATCAAGGTCAAGGAATACGATATTGTTGCCTACTATGTTTCTGGTGAAAATCATTATCCTATTCTTTCCAGCGGTCAGCTTGAGACTAGTTCTGTGAGCCTGGTCAGTCTGCCAGAAACTTATTTATCAGTTCTCTTTAATGATAGTGAACAAATCAAGGCTTTTGTCTCAGAACTTTCTCAAATTAGCCCAGAACTCAAGTCTGCTATCCAAAAGGTGGAGCTAGCACCAAGCAAGGTGACTTCAGATTTAATTAGATTAACCATGAATGATTCAGACGAAATCTTGGTTCCGCTTTCTGAAATGAGTAAGAAACTGCCTTATTACAGCAAGATTAAACCTCAATTGTCAGAACCGAGTGTGATTGACATGGAAGCTGGAATTTACAGCTACACTGTGGCGGATAAATTAATTATGGAAGCTGAGGAAAAGGCCAAACAAGAGGCTAAGGAAGCTGAGAAGAAACAAAAAGAGGAAGAGAAGAAAAGGCTGGAAGAACAGCAGAATAAATTGGAAGAAGAGAAGAAAAAATTGGAGGAAGAAAGCAATCGAAATCAAACAAGTCAGCGTTCATCGCGTCGCTAGGTTTACCTTTTCTCCTATAGCTCTTTAGTGGCCATGTTTTTACTTGACAAGTGCTAGTAGAAATAATAGAATAGTAAAAAACCTTTAAAGCAGTCCAGAGAGGCAGCTAAGGTTAGACGGTGAAAGGGTGGAGACTACCCATTTTTCGTGGAACCTTGCTGTTGGCAGGTTCCTTTTTTCGTGGCTTCTTGTGTCCAGACTCTCTCACTAGTAAAGGTAAAAGGAGAAACCTATGCGAGAACATCGTCCAGTCATTGCTCTTGATTTTCCTAGTTTTGAGGCGGTCAAGGAATTTTTAGCTCTTTTTCCAGCAGAAGAAAGCCTTTATCTAAAGGTAGGGATGGAGCTTTATTACGCAACGGGGCCTGAGATTGTGTCTTACTTGAAAGGCCTGGGGCACAGTGTCTTTTTGGATCTCAAGTTGCATGACATTCCCAATACAGTCAAATCAGCTATGAAGGTCTTGTCTCAGCTTGGTGTGGATATGACCAATGTTCATGCAGCTGGTGGTGTAGAGATGATGAAGGCGGCGCGTGAAGGTCTTGGAAACCAAGCGAAGTTGATTGCAGTTACTCAGCTGACATCAACGTCAGAAGCCCAGATGCAGGAGTTTCAAAATATCCAAACCAGCCTGCAGGAGTCTGTGATTCATTATGCTAAGAAGACAGCTGAAGCTGGCTTGGATGGTGTCGTTTGTTCGGCTCAGGAAGTGCAAGTCATCAAACAGGCTACCAATCAAGATTTTATCTGCTTGACACCAGGGATTCGTCCAGCGGGAGCTGCAGTTGGAGACCAAAAACGCGTTATGACGCCAGCGGATGCTTATCAAATAGGTAGTGACTATATCGTGGTGGGACGTCCCATTACCCAAGCTGAGGATCCTGTTGCAGCTTATCATGCTATCAAGGATGAATGGACACAGGACTGGAATTAAAGAACTAGATTAGAAAAACAAAAGGAGAAGACCATGACACTTGCTAAAGATATCGCTAGCCACCTCTTGAAAATTCAAGCCGTTTACCTCAAACCAGAGGAGCCTTTCACTTGGGCATCTGGTATCAAGTCACCGATTTATACTGATAATCGTGTGACACTTGCTTATCCAGAAACTCGTACCCTAATTGAAAATGGCTTTGTGGAAGCTATTAAAGAAGCCTTTCCAGAGGTAGAAGTCATTGCAGGAACTGCAACAGCAGGGATTCCACACGGAGCTATTATTGCTGATAAGATGAACTTGCCATTTGCCTATATCCGTAGCAAACCAAAAGACCACGGAGCTGGTAATCAAATCGAAGGTCGCGTAGCTCAGGGTCAAAAAATGGTAGTGGTTGAAGACCTCATTTCAACTGGTGGTTCTGTTCTCGAGGCCGTAGCCGCAGCTAAGCGAGAAGGAGCAGATGTGCTTGGAGTAGTAGCGATTTTCAGCTACCAATTACCAAAAGCAGATAAGAACTTTGCGGATGCAGGTGTGAAATTGGTAACACTTTCAAACTATAGCGAGCTTATCCATCTAGCCCAAGAAGAAGGCTATATCACACCAGAAGGGCTCGACCTTCTAAAACGCTTTAAAGAAGACCAAGAAAATTGGCAAAATGCTTAAGACATAGAAAATCAGGTAGTCACTAGGATTACCTGATTTCTTTTTGTGATGTTATTGGATCTTATACTCAATGAAAATCAAAGAGCAAACTAGGAAGCTAGCCGCAGGTTGCTCAAAGCACTGCTTTGAGGTTGTAGATAAGACTGACGAAGTCAGTCACATATATAATCCAAGGCGACGCTGACGTGGTTTGAAGAGATTTTCGAAGAGTATTAGTCAACTTTTCCACCTTCAACAACTAGGTCATCTGCTTTAGCAGCGTCACCGTAGGTTGGGTGGAGTGTTTTTTCATAGGCCTTGTGGAAGAAGTTTTCCTTGCCTAATTTTTCAATATCTTTATTGATGAAGTCTAGCAATTCTTGGTTGCCTTTTTGAACTGCTGCTGCGATGGTATCTGGATCACCGAGGGAAGTAATTCCTACTTCAAATCCTTTGTTTTCAAGCGCCCAAGCTAGGACTTCCGTGTTGTCAGTAGAGAAGGCATCTCCACGTCCGTCAAGAAGGGCTTGGTAAGAGTCGCTGTATTGGTCATATTTTTGAAGCTTGATTTCTGGATGATTCTTTTCAAAATAAGTCTCAGCAGTTGTTCCTTTTGTGACAATCAAGGTTTTACCTTCCAATTGTTTGACATCTGTAATGAGGCCAGTCTTAGGTGATACGACACCAAGTGAAACTTTCATGTATGGAAGGGCAAAATCAACTTGTTTCTTACGTTCATCAGTTACTGTAAAGTTAGCAAGGGTAATATCCACCTTGTTTGAAATCAAGTATTCAGCACGGTTGGCAGCGTCGACTGAAACGTATTTAACCTTCACGCCAAGGTCTTGAGCTAGTTGGTTCCCAAGTTCGATATCGTAACCTTGGTAAGAACCATCATTGTCAACGTAACCAAATGGTTTTTTGTCTCCAAATACGGCGATTCGTAGCTCACCGCTTTTTTTGATTTCATCGATTGTGCGAGCCTTGGCAGTGGTTTTACCAGACGATGCACCACCATTTCCACCTGAGCTACAAGCTGTGACAAAGATAAGGGCAAAGGCAAGTGCCAAAACAGTTAAGAGTGGTTTGAATAGTTTCATAAGAATCTCCTTTATAGATATGAGCCAAATTGGCTAAAGTCAAAGACGTTTAAAAATTCCTGAGCTCGTTTTGTTTGCGGATTGGTAAAGAAGGCTTGAGCCGTTCCTTCTTCAGCGATTTTTCCTTGATCTAGGAAGATAATGCGATCAGCAATGGCTTGGGCAAACTGCATTTCGTGGGTTACTAAAATCATAGTGCGACCTTCTTGAGCCAAGTCATTGATCAGTTCCAGAACCTCACGCACCATTTCGGGGTCCAGAGAAGCCGTCACTTCGTCAAAGAGGATAATTTCTGGATGCATGAGCAGGGCACGGACAATCGCAACCCGTTGTTTCTGTCCGCCAGATAATTGACGGGCAAAGCTATGTTGTTTATCAAGCAATCCGACACGTTCCAGTAGTTGCAAAGCTTCCTCTGTTACTTCCTTTTTATCTCTTCCCTGAGCCTTGATAGGCCCTAGGATGAGGTTTTGTAAGACATCCAGATGGGGAAAGAGCTCATAGCTTTGAAAGACCATGCCAATCTTTTGGCGAACGAGGTGAAAATCTTTCTGATTGCCAATAATGGACTTGCCATCTAGAAGAATATCTCCACCTTGGATGCTTTCTAAGCCGTTGAGGCAACGAAGGAAGGTACTTTTCCCACAACCTGATGGCCCTAGGATGACCACAACTTCCCCTTTTTTGATATCTAGAGATAGACCTTGGAGGATGGGATTGTCTCCGAAGGATTTTTTTAGTTCCTTGATTTCTAAAATAGTTTCAGACATTTAGTTCCTCCAATGTTTTTCTAAGTGTGTGGATAATTTGGAAATAGGAAAGCAGACTGCGAAATATAAGACTAGAATGGTTCCATAAATCCAAAAAGAAGCAGTTGGGATAGTCAAACGATTGCTATCGATGATTTGCTGTCCAACCTTGGTCACTTCAACAACCCCAATCAAAACGACTAAGGAAGTGGTTTTGATCATCCGAGTGACAAGATTGATGGCTTGCGGTAACAGTCTTCTCAAAACCTGTGGGATGATGATGTGGTAGTAAAGTTGAACATTGGTCAAGCCTAGCGCCTGTCCACTTTCAAACTGATGCTTAGGGAGGGAAGTGATAGCTCCACGTACCAAGTCCCCCATTTCAGCTGTTCCCCAGAGGGTAAAAACGATAATAGCAGAAGTCTCTCCTGAGATATTGATATTAAAGTTTCGAGCCAAACCGAAATAAACGATGAAGAGCAACACCAGCTGGGGCATGATACGGATGAATTCCAGATACAATCGTGTCAAAAATCGTACGATTCTAGAATGGGAGGTCATGATGATTCCCATGACTGTTCCGAACATCATGGATAAGAGGATAGACAGGATAGAAATTCCAATCGTGACGCCTAATCCCTGTAAAATCCGCAGGAGATTATTTCCCTGGAAGAGTACTTGGATTCCCGAATCCTGCATGGCGGAGCCTCCTTTCTATCCAGCTAAAGACCAGTGAGATGGGTAGAAGCATGATCAGATAAGCACCTACCAACATAGCCAGCGCAATGTCTGTTTCATAGTAGAGTCCAATCAAGTCCTTGGCGACGTACATGAGGTCAGCCAAAGCTACTGCTGAGAAAACAGAGGTTTCCTTGATGAGGAAAATGACATTGGCACTAAAAGACGGTAGGGCCACCGCTGTTGCTTGCGGAAGAACCACATAGCGAAAGACCTGTAGAGGTGTCAGACCGATGGCTAATCCAATCTCCTGCTGGGTTTGACTGACGGCTTCCAGCCCACTTCGGAAAGATTCTGCCATATAGGAGCCTCCTAAAAAGACCAGTCCTAAAGTGGCACAGACTTCTGAAGATAGGACAATCCCGATTCGGGGAAGTCCGAAGTAGAGAAAGAAGAGTTGAATCAAAAGGGGCGTATTACGTGACAATTCAATGTAAGCTGTCGCTACTTGCGCTAAAATAGGGATTCGATAATGTCGGATGATACTAACGATTAAACCGAGCAGAAAGGATCCCAAAATTCCCCAAACTGCAATATGCAAGGTTAGAAGAAATGCCTTTTGATATAGTGGTAGATATTGTTCAACAATGGACCAATCCAAAAATAGAACCTCCTATCTAGAAATAATACAGTTATTGTAGCACTTAAAATCTCCTTTGGATAATATCTATTTTTTATTGCCGTTATAAGGATTTTTTATCATAGACATAAAATTTCTGAAATTTCCAAACAAAATATTTGAAAAGTTTTGAAAAAAGAGTTAAGATATTTTTGTAATATACAAAGTAAACGCTTACTTATTAAGGAGGGCATTTTATGTCATACAAAACAAGCAATGCAGAAGGTCATGTAGATTTCATCAATACCTATGATTTGGAGCCAATGGCGCAACAAGTTATTCCTAAAGCAGCCTTTGGCTATATCGCTAGTGGGGCGGAAGATACTTTCACTTTGCGTGAGAATATTCGTGCCTTTAACCACAAACTCATCGTTCCGCATACGCTTTGCAATGTAGAAAATCCAAGTACAGAGATTGAATTTGCAGGTGAAAAATTGTCTTCACCAATCATTATGGCGCCTGTTGCGGCTCATAAATTGGCAAATGAACAGGGTGAAGTGGCGACTGCGCGTGGTGTGCATGAGTTTGGTTCTCTTTACACAACTAGCTCTTACTCTACTGTAGATCTTCCAGAAATTACGGAAGCCCTTCAAGGGACACCTCACTGGTTCCAATTTTACTTTAGTAAAGATGATGGAATCAATCGCCACATCATGGACCGTGTGAAGGCTGAAGGGTATAAAGCGATTGTCTTGACGGCAGATGCTACTGTAGGGGGTAATCGTGAGGTGGATAAGCGTAATGGTTTTGTCTTCCCAGTTGGCATGCCGATTGTTGAGGAATATCTGCCAGAAGGTGCTGGAAAATCAATGGACTTTGTTTATAAATCAGCTAAACAACGCTTGTCTCCACGTGACGTAGAATTTATCGCTGAATATTCAGGACTTCCTGTTTATGTCAAGGGACCACAATGCCGTGAGGACGTTGAACGTTCGCTTGCTGCGGGAGCTTCTGGTATCTGGGTAACCAACCACGGTGGCCGCCAAATCGACGGTGGACCAGCTGCCTTTGACTCACTTCAAGAAGTAGCAGAAGCAGTTGACAAACGTGTGCCAATTGTCTTTGACTCAGGTATTCGTCGTGGTCAACACGTCTTTAAAGCCTTGGCTTCAGGAGCAGACTTGGTAGCTATTGGTCGCCCGGTTATCTATGGCTTGGCTCTCGGCGGTAGTGTTGGTGTGCGTCAAGTCTTTGAACACTTGAATGCGGAATTGAAGACAGTCATGCAGTTGTCTGGAACTCAGACTATTGAAGATGTCAAACACTTCAAGCTTCGTCACAACCCATACAATCCAACTTTCCCAGTTGACCCTCGTGACTTAAAATTGTATTGATAAAACAGCTTGCCTCCACTTGATGTGGAGGTTTTTCTTCGTGTATTGGAAGAATAAATCGCTATCAAAAACTATATAAAGATATTTTTCGGTCAAATATCTTGCTAGGGCTTTCATTTTTTGCTATACTGGTTCAGTAATTAAATAATAGAGACATTTGGGGTGCTTTAAGCTGAGATGATACCCATTGAACCTGATACAGTTAAGACTGGCGAAGGGAAATGTGAACAGTTTTTTTCGTATAGCGAAATGAACGATCTAATCTTGTAAGTCAACTCTAATTCTTGATTGTAATTGGAGTTTTTTTGTTTATATAAAACTGGATAGGCTTGTTTAGGTAGCTCTCTGCAAATGCCCTAGATTTTCTTTAAAAGGGTCAAGTGAAACTAGGATTTTGCTTGGTATTTTATTGATTACTAAGGAGTAAAGAGAGGAAAAATAAATATGGAAACACAGGTTTATGCATTTCAGCCAGGTTTGACTGTTGGAGAATTATTAAAAAGTAGTCAGAAGGATTGGCAGGCTGCTGTCAATCATCGTTTTGTCAAGGAACTTTTTGCGGGGACAATTGAGAATAAGGTTTTAAAAGACTACCTAATTCAAGATTATCACTTCTTTGATGCCTTCTTATCCATGCTGGGTGCCTGCGTAGCCCACGCAGACCAGCTTGAATCCAAGCTTCGTTTTGCCAAGCAACTAGGCTTTCTTGAAGCAGATGAAGATGGTTATTTCCAAAAGGCTTTCAAAGAGTTAAAAGTATCTGAGAATGATTATCTGGAAGTGACCTTGCACCCTGTAACAAAAGCCTTTCAGGATCTTATGTATTCGGCAGTGGCTTCATCAGACTATGCCCATCTTTTGGTCATGCTGGTCATTGCAGAAGGTCTCTATTTAGACTGGGGTTCTAAAGATTTGGCTCTACCTGAAGCCTATATTCATTCGGAATGGATCAATCTCCACAGAGGTCCTTTCTTTGCAGAGTGGGTTCAATTTCTGGTTGACGAACTCAATCGTGTCGGGAAAGGTCGAGAAGATTTGACAGAACTTCAGCAACGCTGGAATCAAGCGGTCGCTTTAGAATTAGCCTTTTTTGATATTGGTTACGAATTATAGGACAAATTCAATCCTTTTATGTAGATTAAAATAAGTAACAAATAAAATATATAAATATATTTTCCAGTCACATATCTTGCTAGGGCTTTCAATTTCTGTTATACTGGTATAGTAATTAAATAATAAAGACATTTGGGGTGCTTTAGGCTGAGATGATACCCATTGAACCTGATACAGTTAAGACTGGCGAAGGGAAATGTGAAATGTTTTTTTCGTATGTCGAAAAGAACGGTCTAATCTTGTAAGCTAAACTCTAATTCTTGATTGTAATTGGAGTTTTTTTGTTTATTAAAAGAGGATAGGCTGGACGTTAAGCCTTTCGGTAGCTCACCTTGTATGCCCCACTTGTCTTTGAAAAAGGAGTTTTTTATGTTGAAAAAATGGCAATTAAAAGATGTTATCTTACTTGCTTTCTTGTCTATCTTTTTTGGTGGCGTTTTTGTGGGTTCAGGTTATCTGTTTGATATCCTCACCCTGATTTTAGCACCTCTTGGTTTACAGGCCTTTGCCAATGAAATCCTCTTTGGACTCTGGTGTATGGCTGCGCCCATTGCTGCCATCTTTGTTCCGAGAGTCGGAAGTGCAACGATTGGAGAAGTGCTAGCTGCGCTTGCTGAAGTCCTTTATGGTAGCCAATTCGGTCTAGGTGCCCTTTTGTCTGGCTTGGTTCAAGGTTTGGGAAGTGAACTTGGTTTTATCGTAACCAAGAATCGCTATGAAAGTTGGCTCTCTCTAACTGCCAATAGTATTGGGATTACGCTTGTTAGCTTTGTCTATGAATACATTAAGTTAGGTTACTACGCCTTCTCCCTTCCTTTTGTCCTTTCCTTGCTTGTGGTGCGCTTTATTTCTGTCTTTTTCTTCTGTACTATCTTGGTTCGTGCCATTGTCAAACTTTATCATCAGTTTGCAGCTGGGGGCAAGGCATAGATGGGGCTGGAACTACGAGCGATTCAGTCCCCAATCTTCTCTGAGCCGCTTGATTTTACTTTTCATGCGCAAGCCTTTACCTTGTTAGTTGGGAGCAGTGGTTCTGGAAAATCGAGTCTCTTTCAATTGATTGCCCAAGTCAGTTCTCTTCCCTATAGCGGTCAAGTCCTGATAAATGGGAGCGAGGTCAGTCAGCTTTCTATCATCGAACGTGTCCAGACGGTTGGTATCCTCTTTCAAAATCCCAATCATCAATTTACCATGGAGAACTTGTTTGAGGAGCTGATTTTTACCTTGGAAAATATTGGGCATCCCGTTCAGGAAATTGATTCTAAAATAGCAGAGGTGGTCCAGCAATGTCGCTGCAAGGCAATATTGCACCGTCCCATTCATCACTTATCAGGTGGGGAAAAGCAAAAGGCTGCTTTGGCTGTTCTCTTTGCTATGAATCCTAGGGTCTATCTCTTGGATGAGCCCTTCGCTTCCATTGACCGCAAGAGCAGGATAGAGATATTGGAGATTCTAAAAGAGTTGGTCTCTGATGGGAAGACAGTTATTTTGTGCGACCATGATTTAACGGACTATGAAGCCTATATCGACCATATGGTGGAGCTAAGAGACGGACAACTAAGGGAAATAAATCAACTCCCTACCTCTGAGATGACACAGGTTGCTTCAAAGGAAGTTGCTTCTAGCCCAGAACTATTCCATATGGATGGAACGACTTGTGAGCTGGATAAGCGTCCCCTCTTTTCGATTGCTGATTTTACATTTTACCAAGGAATTTGCTGTATTTTGGGTGATAATGGTGTCGGGAAATCAACCCTCTTTCGGTCTATTCTTCAATTTCAAAAGTATAAGGGGCGCATTACCTGGAAGGGGACAGTCCTGAAAAAGAAAAAGAGTTTGTACCGTGACCTGACGGGTGTTGTTCAGGAAGCTGAGAAACAGTTTATCCGAGTCAGTCTGCGAGAGGAACTGCAATTAGATTGTCCAGATTCTGAAAGAAATCAGCGGATACTCCAAGCTTTACGATATTTTGATTTGGAGCAGGCACTCGATAAGAGCCCCTATCAATTAAGTGGTGGTCAGCAAAAGATTCTACAGCTCTTGACCATCTTGACTAGCAAGGCTTCTGTGATCTTGCTAGATGAACCTTTTGCTGGTTTGGATGATAGAGCTTGCTACTATTTTTGTCAGTGGATTGTGGAGGACAGAAATCAAGGAAGAAGTTTTCTAATCATTAGCCATCGTTTGAATCCCTTGATCTCTGTGGTTGATTATTGGATTGAGATGACTAGTCAGGGTCTCAGTCATGTGAAAGAAGTAACCATTACCAAACCTCTCCCATCTCTGAACAATGATACTCAAGGGGAGGTGAGATAGTATGGTCAAAGTAGCAACCCAGACACCGATTATCAGTCTCTTCTTGCTGATTTTATCCTTGGAAACATCTTTCATTCCTTCGATTGCTCTGAATCTTTCGGTAGTCGCATTTTGTATTCTCTTTATGCTCTATTACCGTCGATTTAAGATATTGGCTTGGATGATTCTGCTCGCCATTTTGCCATCCTTTGCCAACTACTGGGCAGTTCAGTTACATGGAGATGCTTCGCAGGCAGTCATGCTTGGAACGAGGGCCTTTGTGACCGTTTGTATTGGTCTTGTCTTTGTTTCCTCTATTTCCCTAAAAGAGCTTCTCTTGTACTTGGCTCAAAAGGGGTTATCACGCTCTTGGGCCTATGCCTTGATTGTGGTATTCAATTCCTTCCCCCTTATTCAGCAAGAAATCAAGTCTCTCAAGGAAGCTTGCCTATTACGCGGTCAAGAACTACATTTTTGGTCTCCCTTGATTTACAGCAAGGTTCTGATGACAGTCTTTAGATGGCGCCATCTTTACCTGAGAGCCCTATCGGCGCATGGATATGACGAACATGCACAGGTGGAGAATCGCTATCGGACTTTTTATATTCCTAAAAAAACAAAATTCATCTACCTGCTGTTCTTTTTATTGCTTCAAACCAGTCTATTTTTATAAAGGAGTTATTATGGAATTTACAGATATTGCGATGGAATTATCCAAGGAAGCTTGGCAGGCTTCCTTTCATCATCCCTTTGTATTAAAGTTACAAGAGGGAAATTTAGACCCGTCCATTTTCCGCTATTACCTGATTCAGGATGCCTACTATCTGAAGGCCTTCTCAGAAATCTATCACCTTTTGGCTGATAAGACTTCAAACCAAGAGATGAAAAGACTCTTGAAACAGAATGCTCAGAGTTTAGTGGAGGGTGAATTATTTATACGCCAACAATTTTTCAAGGAATTGGAAATCAGCGATCAGGAAATGGAGCAACATCCAATCGCTCCAACCTGCTATCATTATATTTCTCACATTTATCGGCAATTTGCAGAGCCAAACTTGGGCATTGCTTTTGCAAGCTTGCTGCCTTGTCCTTGGTTATACCATGATATAGGCAAATCACTTAATCTTAAACCATCACCAAATCCTCTCTACCAACAATGGATTGAAACGTATATTACAGATGAGTTAGAGCAGCAGATCAGAGAGGAAGAGGCTCTGATCAATCAACTCTATCGAGAAAGTGATGAGACAGACAGAAACAAAATGCTAGATGCCTTCCACATCAGTGTTCACATGGAAGCCAAGTTTTGGCAAATGGCCTACCAACACCAGACATGGAAGAGCGATTTACAGTCTTTAGAAACAGGAGAAGAATAGAAATATGAGAAAGCACCAATTACAAGTTCACAAATTAACCATTTTATCCATGATGATTGCCCTTGATGTAGTCCTTACGCCTATCTTTCGGATTGAGGGAATGGCACCGATGTCCAGTGTAGTCAATATTCTAGCAGGAATCATGATGGGACCTGTTTATGCTTTGGTTATGGCTACAGTGACAGCTTTTATCCGTATGACGACTCAAGGGATTCCGCCTTTAGCTCTTACAGGAGCGACTTTTGGAGCCCTTCTGGCAGGTCTCTTTTATAAGTACGGTCGAAAATTTTACTTTTCTGCCTTGGGAGAAATTTTGGGAACAGGTATTATTGGTTCTATTGTTTCCTATCCTGTCATGGTACTCTTTACAGGATCAGCTGCAAAGCTTAGCTGGTTTATCTATACTCCTCGATTTTTCGGAGCAACCTTGATCGGTACAGCGATTTCCTTTATTGCCTTTCGATTTTTAATCAAGCAGGAATTCTTTAAAAAAGTGCAGGGATATTTCTTTGATGAAAGGATAGACTGATGCAGGCATTTATAAATCCTTTTCCTCTGGGAACAACTTCCCTCATTCACTGCATTACCAATGAGATTTCTTGTGAGATGCTGGCAAATGGGATTTTGGCTCTGGGATGTAAACCAGTTATGGCAGATGATTCCCGTGAGGTTCTTGATTTTACTAAGCAAAGCCAGGCACTCTTCATCAATTTGGGGCATTTGTCAGCTGAGAAGGAAAAAGCAATCCGTATAGCAGCTTCTTATGCAGTTCAAGTTTGTCTCCCAATGGTAGTAGATGCTGTTGGTGTAACAGCTTCATCCATTCGTAAGAGCTTAGTTAGAGACCTTTTAGACTATAGACCTACGGTCCTTAAAGGAAATATGTCAGAAATTCGAAGTCTTGTTGGCTTAAAGCACCACGGCGTTGGGGTCGATGCGAGTGCTAAAGATCAAGAAACTGAGGATTTACTTCAAGTCTTGAAAGACTGTTGTCAGACCTATCCAGGTATGTCATTCTTAGTCACTGGCCCCAAGGACCTCATCGTTTCAAAGAATCAGGTTGCTGTATTGGGAAATGGCTGTATAGAATTAGACTGGATAACAGGGACAGGAGACTTGGTTGGAGCTTTAACAGCTGTTTTTCTCAGCCAAGGAAAGACTGGCTTTGAAGCTTCTTGCTTAGCGGTCTCTTATCTTAATATCTCCGCTGAGAGAATCGTTGTTCAAGGAATGGGATTGGAAGATTTTCGATACCAAGTTCTCAATCAACTCTCTCTCCTAAAAAGAGATGAAAACTGGCTAGATGCTATCAAAGGAGATGTTTATGAATAGAGAGGCGCTTAGACTGTATCTAGTAACCAATCGCTACCAAGATTCCTTGGAAAGTTTTCTTGAAAAGATTGAGACGGCTTGCCGTTCAGGGGTTACCATAGTCCAATTGCGAGAAAAAAATATTACAACCAATCAATATTATCAACTGGCAAAACAAGTCAAGGAAATAACAGAT
Organism: uncultured Streptococcus sp.; assembly: GCA_963525985.1. Taxonomy (GTDB): domain Bacteria; phylum Bacillota; class Bacilli; order Lactobacillales; family Streptococcaceae; genus Streptococcus. Next base: position 49,921 of record CAURMD010000003.1, read on the forward strand.
GCCTATCAGGTACCCTTGATAATCGATGATCGTTTGGATGTTTGTCTTGCGGTTGATGCTGCTGGTCTGCATATCGGAGACGATGAACTACCAGTTTCGGTTGCCCGACAAGTCTTGGGCCCTGAAAAAATCCTCGGTGTCACAGCTAAAACAGTAAAAAGAGCCCTAGAGGCAGAAGAAGGAGGGGCGAATTACTTGGGGACAGGAGCCATTTTCCCGACTACGACCAAGGAAAATGCACCTATCACCTTGATTTCAACCTTGAAAACAATTTGCCAAAGGGTCGCCATTCCAGTAGTTGCTATTGGCGGCTTGACATCAGAGAATATTGACCAACTTATCGGCACGGGTATAGCTGGTGTAGCTGTAGTGCGTGATTTGATGCAGGCAGAAGATATAGAGGCAAAAACACAAGCTTTTTTAACAAAGTTGGATGACATTATTTTCTAATTAATACTCAATGAAAATCAAAGAGCAAACTAGGAAGCTAGTTGCAGGTTGCTCAAAGCACAGCTTTGAAGTTGCAGATAAAGCTGACATGGTTTGAAGAGATTTTCGAAGACTATAAAAACTCTCTAATTCCCTTAAAGTGGGAACTAGAGAGTTTTTTTAATCTTTAAAGCTTGTATGGTTGACTGGGCCAGAACCATGACCGAGTTGAGGGGCGTCTTGGATGGCTTTCGTGATAAAGGCCTTGGCTTTATCGACTGCTTGATAGAGGCTTTTCCCCTTGGCTAGTTCAGCAGTAATCACTGCAGCAAAGGTACATCCAGTACCATGTGTGTGACAGGTTTGAATTCGTGGACTTTCCCAGACAAATTGGTCATCCTTGGTAAAGAGGAAATCCTTGGCACCGCCTTCGAGATGCCCACCTTTGATTACCACAGACTGAGGACCAAATTCTTTTAAAATCAGGCGACCAGCACGCTGCATGTCTTCGGGGTCATGGATTGAAAAACCAACAATCTCTTCTGCCTCAGGAAGATTTGGCGTAATAATAGTTGCTAGAGGTAGTAAGTTTGTTTTGAGATAGTCTCTAGCACTTGAGTCGATCAAGGCATCTCCACTTGTAGCAACCATAACAGGATCAAGGACATAGGGACAATCCAGTTTTTTAAGATAGGGCTGGATGATTTCCATGATGTCAGTAGTTGCCAACATCCCAGTTTTAACAGCCTGAGGCTTGATATCCGAAAAGACATTCTCCAATTGGGCTTTTAACATTTGAGGAGAAACGTGCTCGATTAATTGAACACCTCTGGTATTTTGAGCGACAAGACTGGTCACAACGGCCATTCCATAGACATCTCTAGCTTGGAACGACTTTAAATCAGCCATAATGCCAGCACCACCACTAGGGTCAGTCCCTGCAATGGTCAAAGCAACGGGTAAATAAGTCATCTAAAACCTCCCAACCAACTGAAGTTTGTATTCTTAAGAACAAGCTGGTCTGTTTTAGAAAGGTAATAGAAGACTGCTAGTCTCCATTACCATTTCCACTTCCATCAGCTAGCATTACCTAGATTGAGTCAAAGGGTCTAACAGTCGTTAATCTCAGCTTTACGCACCCCTAGTGGTTGTTTTCTTTTTTCTTTAGTATAGCATATTTTTATAGTTTATATAGTAAAAATTGACTGCAAATCTCTCGTTACATGATTGGAATTCTATTTTTCGAAAAAATAATAAAAATTATAGTTGACAAATGTAGATTTTTGGAGTATACTAATAACTGTAATCGACAAATGTAGATTTAGGAGGTGTGATGATGCAGATTTCAGATGCAGAATGGCAGGTCATGAAGATTATTTGGATGCAAGGAGAGCAGACCAGTACGGATTTGATCAGGGTTCTGGCTGAGCGGTTCGACTGGTCCAAGTCAACCATTCAAACTCTTTTGGCTCGTTTGGTTGAGAAAGAGTGTCTGACAAGGAAGAAAGAAGGCAAGTTCTTTGTCTATTCAGCCCTTTTAACTTTGGACCAAAGTCGGGATTTACTTGTCCAAGATATCAAGGACAAGGTTTGTTCTCGTAGGATTAAGAACTTGTTGGCTGATTTGATTGCTGAATGTGATTTTACTCTGGCTGACTTGGAAGACTTAGAAGCTGTGATTTCAGAGAAGAAATCAAGCGCTGTAACAAAAGTAAAATGTAATTGTATGTAAAGGAGACGTCATGTTAAATAGTATTGTAACCATTGTTTGTATTGCCCTTATCGCGTTTATCTTGTTTTGGTTTTTCAAAAAGCCTGAAAAATCTGGACAAAAGGCCCAGCAAAAAAACGGCTACCAAGAGATTCGAGTGGAGGTCATGGGGGGCTATACGCCTGAGTTGATTATCCTCAAGAAATCAGTGCCAGCCCGCATTGTCTTTGACCGTAAGGACCCTTCACCCTGTCTGGACCAAATTGTTTTTCCAGATTTTGGTGTACATGCGGACCTGCCTATGGGCGAAGAGTATGTAGTGGAAATCACGCCTGAGCAGGCTGGAGAGTATGGTTTCTCTTGTGGCATGAATATGATGCACGGCAAGATGATTGTAGAATAGGAGAATGATATGACTGAAATTGTAAAAGCAAGTCTTGAAAATGGTGTTCAAAAAATCCGTATCACGGCAGACAAAGGCTACCATCCAGCCCACATTCAACTGCAAAAAGGAGTTCCTGCTGAGATCACCTTTCACCGTGTAACACCTTCAAACTGTTATAAGGAAATTCTGTTTGAAGAAGAAGGCATCTTGGAACCAATCGGCGTAGATGAGGAGAAAGTCATTCGTTTTACACCTCAAGAATTAGGCCAACATGAATTTTCTTGTGGCATGAAGATGCAAAAAGGAAGTTATACAGTTGTTGAGAAGACTCGAAAATCTCTATCACTTTTACAGCGTTTTTGGATTACTAGTATCTTTACTGTGCCTCTTGTGATCCTCATGATTGGGATGTCGACAGGAGGAATTAGTCACCAAGTCCTGCGTTGGGGCACCTTTTTAGCCACAACACCGATTATGCTAGTAGCAGGTGGTCCTTATATCCAAAGCGCTTGGGCTAGTTTTAAAAAGCACAATGCCAACATGGATACCTTGGTTGCTCTGGGAACCCTAGTGGCCTATTTCTATAGCTTAGTTGCCCTCTTCGCTGGTCTCCCCGTTTACTTTGAAAGTGCTGCATTTATCTTCTTCTTCGTTCTTATGGGAGCCGTTTTTGAGGAGAAAATGCGGAAAAATACTTCCCAAGCTGTGGAGAAATTACTTGACTTGCAGGCTAAAACTGCAGAAGTCTTGCGTGAGGATAACTATGTTCAAGTCCCTTTGGAGCAAGTCAAGGTAGGTGACCTGATTCGAGTGCGTCCCGGTGAAAAGATTGCGGTTGATGGTGTCGTAGTAGAAGGTATCTCTAGTATTGATGAGTCTATGGTGACAGGTGAGAGTCTGCCTGTGGACAAGACAGTTGGAGATACTGTCATTGGCTCAACTATCAATAATAGTGGAACACTTGTTTTTAGAGCAGAAAAAGTTGGTTCAGAGACTGTTTTGGCTCAGATTGTGGATTTTGTGAAGAAAGCTCAGACAAGTCGTGCGCCGATTCAGGACTTGACGGATAAAATTTCAGGGATTTTTGTCCCAGCAGTTGTCATTTTAGGGATTGTGACCTTTTGGGTTTGGTTCGTCTTGCTCAGGGATAGTGTAGTTGTGCTTGGAGCTAGCTTTGTCTCTTCTCTTCTCTACGGAGTGGCAGTTTTGATTATTGCCTGCCCTTGTGCCTTGGGACTTGCAACACCGACAGCCCTTATGGTGGGGACAGGTCGCAGTGCCAAGATGGGAGTTCTCCTCAAAAATGGAACGGTTCTACAGGAAATCCAGAAAGTCCAAACTATTGTTTTTGATAAGACCGGGACTTTGACGGAAGGGAAACCTGTGGTCACAGATATCATCGGCGACGAAGTAGAAGTGCTTGGATTGGCAGCTTCCTTGGAAGAAGCTTCTCAACACCCACTGGCTGAAGCCGTTGTGAAACGAGCGACTGAAGCTGGACTTGAGTTTCAAACTGTTGAAAATTTCCAAGCCTTGCACGGAAAAGGTGTCTCAGGGCAAATCAATGGAAAACAAGTTTTGCTTGGAAATGCTAAAATGCTGGATGGCATGGACATTTCTAGCACTTATCAAGATAAACTAGAAGAACTAGAAAAAGAAGCTAAGACAGTTGTGTTCTTGGCTGTTGACAATGAAATCAAAGGCTTGCTTGCTCTGCAAGATATTCCTAAGGAAAATGCTAAGCTTGCTATCAGTCAGTTGAAAAAACGAGGTCTTAAAACAGTCATGCTGACAGGAGACAATGCAGGTGTGGCGCGTGCTATTGCCGAGCAGATCGGAATCGAAGAGGTCATTGCAGGTGTCTTACCAGAAGAAAAAGCCCATGAAATTCATAAACTGCAACAGTCAGGAAAAGTAGCCTTTGTTGGTGATGGTATCAATGACGCTCCTGCCCTCAGTGTAGCAGATGTGGGGATTGCTATGGGAGCTGGAACAGATATTGCCATCGAGTCAGCAGATTTGGTGTTGACAACCAATAACCTCCTAGGAGTGGTTCGTGCCTTCGACATGAGTAAGAAAACCTTTAATCGAATTTTGCTCAATCTTTTCTGGGCCTTTATCTACAATGTCGCCGGAATTCCGATTGCAGCAGGAGTCTTTTCAGGTGTTGGACTGGCTCTCAATCCAGAACTGGCAGGTCTAGCCATGGCCTTTAGTTCTGTATCCGTTCTGACCAGTTCCCTTCTGCTAAACTTTAGTAAAATAGATTAAAAGCGAGCTTGCTCGCTTTTTATTATAAAACAGAAACTAAAAAACGTTTTCAAACTGTACTGTAATAGAGAATAGAAACTTCTGAGCAGATTCTTAGTAAAGTCGAACTAAATGTGGTAAATTAGTAATGTAAAAATTTACTGAAACGTTTTCAAAAACTATATGAAACCTTTTTTAGTAGATTTAAAAATATTTGAAGGAGAGTTATCATTATGACTCAAGGG
>CAURMD010000004.1:0-53895 GCA_963525985.1 uncultured Streptococcus sp.
CTGACGTTGATGCTACAGCGCTTGTTGAAGCTGAGGTAGACGCTACGGCACTTGTGCTTGCTGAGGTAGACGCTACAGCACTTGTGCTTGCTGAGGTAGACGCTACAGCGCTTGTGCTTGCTGACGTTGACGCTACGGCGCTAGTCGATGCTGAGGTAGATGCTACAGCACTTGTGCTTGCTGACGTAGACGCTACAGCACTTGTTGAAGCTGAGGTAGACGCTACGGCGCTAGTCGATGCTGACGTAGACGCTACGGCGCTTGTTGAAGCTGAAGTAGATGCTACAGCGCTTGTTGAAGCTGAGGTAGACGCTACGGCGCTAGTCGATGCTGACGTTGATGCTACAGCGCTTGTTGAAGCTGAGGTAGACGCTACGGCACTTGTTGATGCTGATGTAGAGGCTACAGCACTTGTACTTGCTGATGTAGAGGCTACAGCGCTTGTTGAAGCTGAGGTAGACGCTACGGCGCTTGTTGAAGCTGAGGTAGACGCTACCGCACTTGTGCTTGCTGAAGTAGAGGCTACCGCGCTAGTCGATGCTGACGTAGACGCTACCGCACTTGTGCTTGCTGAAGTAGAGGCTACGGCGCTAGTCGATGCTGACGTAGACGCTACGGCGCTTGTTGATGCTGAGGTAGACGCTACGGCACTTGTGCTTGCTGAAGTAGACGCTACGGCACTTGTACTTGCTGAAGTAGACGCTACGGCGCTTGTGCTTGCTGAGGTAGATGCTACGGCGCTTGTTGAAGCTGAGGTAGACGCTACGGCACTTGTACTTGCTGAAGTAGACGCTACAGCGCTAGTGCTTGCTGACGTTGACGCTACGGCACTTGTACTTGCTGAAGTAGACGCTACGGCGCTAGTCGATGCTGAGGTTGACGCTACTGCACTTGTGCTTGCTGAGGTAGAGGCTACGGCACTTGTACTTGCTGAGGTAGAGGCTACGGCGCTAGTCGATGCTGATGTAGACGCTACGGCGCTAGTCGATGCTGATGTAGAGGCTACGGCGCTTGTTGACGCTGAGGTAGACGCTACCGCACTTGTTGATGCTGAGGTAGAGGCTACGGCGCTTGTTGATGCTGAGGTAGACGCTACGGCGCTTGTTGATGCTGAGGTAGACGCTACAGCACTTGTTGATGCTGACGTAGATGCTACAGCGCTTGTTGATGCTGAGGTAGACGCTACAGCACTTGTTGACGCTGATGTAGATGCTACAGCACTTGTGCTTGCTGACGTTGACGCTACAGCACTTGTTGATGCTGAGGTAGATGCTACAGCGCTTGTTGACGCTGACGTAGATGCTACAGCGCTTGTTGAAGCTGAGGTAGACGCTACAGCACTTGTGCTTGCTGACGTTGACGCTACGGCGCTAGTCGATGCTGATGTAGATGCTACCGCACTTGTGCTTGCTGACGTTGACGCTACAGCACTTGTGCTTGCTGAGGTAGACGCTACTGCACTTGTTGATGCTGAGGTAGACGCTACTGCACTTGTTGACGCTGAGGTAGACGCTACTGCACTTGTGCTTGCTGACGTTGACGCTACGGCGCTTGTTGAAGCTGAGGTAGACGCTACTGCACTTGTGCTTGCTGACGTTGACGCTACGGCGCTAGTCGATGCTGAGGTAGAGGCTACAGCACTTGTGCTTGCTGAGGTAGAGGCTACCACACTTGTTGACGCTGAGGTAGACGCTACGGCGCTTGTGCTTGCTGACGTTGACGCTACGGCACTTGTTGATGCTGATGTAGAGGCTACAGTGCTTGCCGATGCTGACGTAGAGGCTACGGTGCTTGTTGATGCTGACATAGACGCTACGGCACTTGTTGACGCTGAGGTAGATGCTACAGCACTTGTGCTGGCTGATTTCGATCTATAATCAGAGTCAGATAAGTCTGGTTTTACTGTATTCGTTGTACCATCTTTATAAGTAATGGTCACAGTACCATCACTTGATATTCCATAGCCTTGTATACGGTTTGCATCTTGCGGATTTGATGCTTTTACCGCTGCAAGAATCTTTTGTTTATCCTCTTCAGACAAAGTAGTCGTATTACTTACTTGAACCGCAACTTCTGGCTTCTTACCTTGGAATTTATCTTTCAACTTACCTTGCTCAAGCTTAATACTGTTTCCTTGAGACCAATTTTCTGAAGTATCTCTAACTATAATCGAACGTTTTACAAAATGTCCAGGTGCATATGGCAAATCTTCTCTAATGTTACCTTGATTCACACCAGTATCAATGATATGAGGACTATCCTCCGTGGCTGCAGTAGAAACATTATTGACATTGTTTGGAGTTGCAGTTCCCCAACTACCATCAAGTATATTAGCAACAGTAGTTGTACCATTGCTGTCACCTATTTTCACTTCAGTTTTGTCAATCTTTCCACTGTTATCACTAAATGTAGTAATAAAGCGCAGTTGATCACCTGCATAGAAAATATATTTCTTGAAAACATCGTCTCTCGTGGATGGAACTGTTTCCCATTTACCAGTTTTAGGATTTTTTACTTGCACAGTTGTCGTAGCAACAGGTTTAACTGTTTCTCTAGTAATATTCCCAGTACCTTGATCTGAAGTCAACACTTCATTTGTATTTGGACCTGCTGGTACACTTTGGATCGCAGTCACGTTACCTGAAGGAAGTAGACCATTATTTGCGGTGTAAGCCGTTCCCAAATCTTCTGCAGTAAAGGTTACGCTGGTAGCATTATCTGCTACTTTTTTCGGCTTAATTGTTTGACCTGCAACTGTCAAGGTTACAGTTGCCCCTGGAAGAACATTGGTTACCGTGATACTTTGATCTGGTAAGCCTCCACGTCCAGTTAGATTTTCAATAACTGGTCGGTTAACTGCCACTGCCAATTCTGAGATTGGTTTGGTGCGAGATTGACCATCTTTATAGGTAATCTTGGCATTAGTTCCTTCGAAGGTAACTTCCTTGATACGATCTTTTTCTTTTTGTGTATCTGTATCATGGGCATTCTTGATTGCTTCTACAATGCTTGCTTTTTCAGGATCTGTTAAAGCAGACAGACTTGTAACTTTAATCTTCTTATCAGGATTCAAGTTAGCATTTCTTACTGCTAAATCACCTTGTGCAAGTTTAAATGTATTTCCTACTGACTCATTTCCTGCAACATCTGTAGCTGTAATAGAACGAGTCGTAGTATTACTAGTGCTGTATTGAAGTTCTTCTTTGACTGTCCCCTCTGCAACTAGGCTAGCTGGATTTGTAGCTGAGGCATCTGTAATAGAAGCAATATTGGATACAAGTGCATTTCCAAAAGCATCATTCAAAACATTTCCATTTTGAACCTCGTCAACTCTATCAGTCACTTGTTTAACCGTCGTTTTATTTATATAGTTACTATTGTCAGTAGCTGATGTTGTAAATCTAATTTGGTCACCAGCATAAAAAGTATATACTGGATTTCCACCTGAAATTGTCTTAGGAGCAGGTCCCCATTGTTTAGTCGCTTTATTGTAAATTTCTACAACTGTATTCGCTACTGGCTTAATCGTCTCAGGGGTAATATTGACACCTGTACTTTCAGCAGATGGGGTTGTAACGCCATTAGAATCCGTAATGTTTGCTGTAGCTTTTACACTTCCTCTGGCTGGCAATACATTCAAACCAAGTTCTGCAGGAGTTACTGTCAGATTAGTTGCACCTGCTGGCTTATCGACTGTATAAGTTTCATTTCCGATTTTAATCGTAACAGACGTTGCTTTTGGTTCAATATTTGTAATCGTAATATTTTTTCCAAGACCACCTTGATTTGACAAATCATTTGTAACCGTTGGAGCTTTTGGTTTAGCAATATCTGCCACCTTGAGTGTACGAGTAGTGTCATCCTTATATTGGATAGTTGCAGTATCGCCATTTATCGTAACATTCTTGATACGACCATCAACACCATGAGCTGTCTTAATATTAGCTATCAGAGTTGTTTTTTCTGAAGCTGTTGGATTGCTCAAGTCATTGACTGTTGCTTTGGTTGTTGGATTGAGATTTGCATTTTTAACTGCAAGACTTGCATGACGTAGAATAAAGCCATTTGTACTTGATGAGTTATTTGCTCCATCGACAGCATTAATTTGACGAGTAAGTGTCTGATCTGGCGCCCATACAAGATTTTCTTTCAACGTAACAGTAGATGTTCCCTCATACGGAGCTGTTTCCGATGCGGGCGTCACGGTATCTCTAAATGTTCCGCCTGTACTTGTTCCCCATGAAGGAAGAGCGAATAAATCATTTTTCCAACTTGTTCTGTCCGCAAATGTAACTGTCTTAACTTTTCCACTGTTATCTGTAACTATGGTTTTCACACGAAGTTCATCGCCTGAATAGATAGAATAATCCTGTCTTCCTTCTGAGTTAAGCGTAGAAGGAACTGGTTTCCAAGTATTCGTTGTCTTATCTAACACTTCAAATGAATAGTTAATAACTGGTTTTTCTGTTTCTGGTGTGATAGTTACAGGGTCACTTACTGTTGACTCGAGGAAAGTACCTGCTGGACGACGAGAATCTTGAGCAGCAACTTTAGCTGTTACTGTTCCATTAACAGGCAATATACCATTGTCCAAGCCAAGTTCAGTTGGTGTAACAGTTACACTAGTTGTCCCAGCCTGAATTTCCTTAGTAATCGATTTATTCCCAACTGTCACCGTCACCTTGGTAGCATGTGGATCAATATCTGTTACCGTAATGCTCGTTGGCATACCACCTTCTTCAGTCAAATTCTTAGTAACTGTAGGGGTACTTGGACGAGCAACAATTGTTACACGGTCATTTGTTGGATTATCATTTCCATCTATAGCCGCCAAAGCATAGTTGTCAAATGTCCCTACAGAGTTGATAGTACCACGTAAATTAACAGACATTGTCTTATCAGCATTTGTACGTTTATTCTCTATTGATAAAGTACTTCCTTGAGGGAGAGGCACAAGAGGCAGACCTCTAAAATCTTTGATACCCGAGTTTCCTGTTTCATTATCTGAAGCAGTAAGATACAAATCAACAGAGTCTCCCACAACAATATCAATCCTTTTGCTAGCAGGAACCCCTGTGATAACCGGTGGAATAACGTCTGGACTAGAAACAGCTGGGGAACTCGCCTCAGATACCAAAGTTCCTTTGTTATTAGGTAAAGTTACATTAGTCTTAGCAACATATGAACCACCCTGAACGTTTGGCACAGTGATTGTTGCCTTACCATTTTGAACTCTCCCTGTGAAGCTTGTATTATTTGGCCCCTGAAGGGTAACTGTTGAACCGTTCGGTATATTTGAACCTACATTCACAACAACTGGCACGCTTCGTCCAACTGTATTGTCTAGATTTGTTTCAATGGTTGGAGGAGCTGGATTAACAGCAACGGTGACATTTTTTTCAGACTTGTTGCCAACACCATCCGTCGCAGTAACCTTGACATTTTCATACAATCCGATTTTCGAAGGTGTCCCTGTCAAAGTTGTCGACATTGACCCATCATTATTTTTAACAACTCCACCCTGTGTCAAAACATTATTGAAATTAGTGGTCGAGCCATCTAAATTAGTTCCTGTTGATTTACTAGCATCATAGGTAAGAGTTTTCATACCAGAGTTGCCAGTTGTTACATCAGAAGCTGACAAACGAACATTAGCTGGTTGTCCAACAGTCAAATTGATGCGTCCATTATCCCCTGCTGTAATAACTGGTCCAGTTGAGTCAATATTGACAGCTCGAATCACATTACTAAAATCAGATTCAACAGACGTTTTCGAAACACCTCTTTGGTCTGTATAGGTTGGCTGCCCATCAACAACTGTCTGAGTTTTATAAACTGCATTGTTTTGGAGACTAACATTGCTAAAGGTTACACGACCGTTACTATCTGCTGTTGCCTCTTGAATTTTCACACCATTTTGGTAAAGAGCAACTTTCTTACCTGGGGCTGCTTTTTCAACCTGAATATCTTGACGTTCTTTACCTTCTACAAATTTACTCGTAATTTTTGGCGCATAAGGCTTAACGATAAACTGAGTATCTACATCTTTTGTTGTATTATCTGGGAAGGTTACATGTATCTTATTGTTAAAGACCCCTGGAGTGCGTCCAACATTCTTCTTCTCGATTGTTTGACCGTTAGAATCTCTCCACTCTATTCGTGAGTTACTAGGTAACTTATCACCACCATAATCATTAGTACCTTTTCTTACTAAATATTGGTTCGGATCCGTAAAGGCATTTGACGCGGAGCCCTCATACCACCATTTCAAGCCTGCATCATTATAGTTATTGGTAATATACGGTTCTTCCACTTGTTTAACAAAATATTTCCCACCGTTTGCTGCGGCTAGTGGATAAGCTTGTTCGTAGCTCATCCCGAGAGGATTGGTGTGGAGCCCCACCGTTGCAAAGGTCGTACCTGGTGAACCTAAACCAAATAACAGTTTCATATTTTTTATTTGCTCACCAGTGACACCTGGTTTTACTCTTGTTTCAAAGCGTGTTACGTTTACTTCACTTTGCGTTCCACCGATATTAACCGTTTGCCAAATAGTACGTGGGTCTGAAATACGCGGAACGATTGCTGGAGAAATTTCGTTCCATATAGGGCGTTTATACTGGTCATTATTATCAGATAAAGCTTTTAGCAAGTTTTTAGATTCATCTGGATGATAGAGAGAAACTAAACCTTTACCACCTGTAAACTGATTTCTATCGTATGTTTCTGACCCCTGTTTAGCAAATCCATCACTACCACCTGCAACAGTCTCACCAAATTTATCTGGCAAGTTAAGCGGATTGGCCGTATCAACAGGAAGGTTAGCGAAATTCACATCTGGTTTTACTGTTGTACTTGTTATTTGATTTTTATAACCTGACGTGGTAATAGTATCAGGCATCTCTAGCTGGTCTGGAACCTGCATCCACTTAATCACATTAGTATAGCCACGATTAGCAAGCGGATTGGCAATCAGTGTCCAAATGATAGAGGTTACTTTACCATTTGCATCATATACAGGCTCCGATGAAACAGCCACGTGATCTCTCAAATAATTCTGTGCAGAACCATTATAGCCAGATACGTAAGATTTTAAATTTTCGCCATTTGAGCGATCCTCGTTAGCTGTTCCTACCGCACGTGAACCAACCTGTGTATTAATGGCACGAGGTTGTGATCCTCTCTCCATCTGTCTACCATTTAGCACACTACGTTTTCCATTGCTTGCACGGAGGACAGCATTAGCGATAGAGGACTCTGCAGCCTTGGCTTGCTTGATAACATCTGTCAAGTCAGCATTTGGAGTCTTTAGCGCTTCCTCAATAGCTGTTACAGCCGCATTGACCTTAGCAACGGCTTCGTTTGTATTTGGCAAACCGATAGACTTAGCTAGGTATTCACCCATAGAAGCTGAGATTTTAGACAGACGTTTGCGGTCTTCTTGAGCTTTTTTGTCATTCTCGGCAGTTACCGTAGTCGCTAAAGCAACTGTCGCAGTCGTGTCCACTAAACTTGAAGTCGTTGAAGTGAGTTGACTCAAACGATTTTCAACTGCCTGTAGAGATGCAAGGCTATCAGTGATAACTTTTGAAAGAACCGCATCAGCTGTCGTGCTAGCTGCATCTTCCTTACGAACAGATGTCTCTTTGTTTGAAGCAGTCTCTGATGTTATTGGCTGCGCGAGTTCAGAAGTTACTCCAGCTTGTGATTGAGAATCACTGGTTGAGCCTGACTCAGATGCACTTGTACTGGCACTTTCAGAAGCGGATGTACTTGCTGATACAGAAGCACTGGTTGAAGTACTTACTGATTGACTTTCACTCTCTGAGAGATGTTTGCTTGCATTCTTGGAAGCTTCCTCAGACAAGGATTGGCTTTGGCTGACAGAAACTGATAAGCTGTCGGCTTGAACTCCCTCCTGATCTTTTACTGTCCCCAAAGTTACTGTATCTGTATTTGCAAGTGTTTCCTTAGCCTCTACTGTCTTCTCAAGGGCATCATGGGCATAAACAGTTGTTTGCGTTGCAACTGCTCCTCCAAGCACCGTCCCAGCCGCAGCTATCCCTTTCAGGATATCCAAGCCAGTCAGTGTATTTGCTGATTGCTCTTCGATGACTTCAGTTGTTACCTGAGCAGCGTCTACACCACCACGCAAGACTTTAAAGAGACCAAATTGAGAGGTCGAGGCACGCAACCAATGCTTACCTGACTTGATCAACTTGAAACGGGTCACACGATCCGTCTCTCTATATTCACCTTCTTGGCGTCTAAAAAACATTTTGAAATTTCCTTTCAAACATTATTTTTATTTATAGATATAAATAAACTACCACTCTACATTATATAAAAAGAATCACCAAATAGCAATAGCTTTGAAAGTATTTTTGCCTAAAAAAAAAAAAGCAATTTACTATTTTATATATATTATGAGATAAGATTTTTATAAAGACACGCAAATGAGTGTAACTCAGCTCATTTTTGGTTTATATTCCTGTTTTTATACATGATTATTCTATGGTTTTTCTCAAGACAAACCAAAAATTTTTCAAGTGCTTGAATTCAAAAAACAAAACCCTTATACAAAGGCATTTTTCTTGTCAGGATATCCTTTTTAATTTATAAATATAGTTTCTATGTTAATTTATTTCTTCGTGATATAAAAGAGTAACAGTGTGCTCATCACCCATGATGTAGCTTGAAAGGAGCAATCAAAATCCAACTGGTGCATTCATATGTATAATTAGAGATCTAAAATTGAGTGTTCACCCTACCTCATTCGTGGGCTCAAGGTTTTATGAATCGCGTTGTACTATTGTAGATTCAATTCACTATAATAGCTAAAAGTAGCCCGAATGATCTAATCGCCTTGTTCTCTTCCTATCCTATCCAATCTACTCTAACTTTGACCTGCTCTTTAATTTTCATCGAACATAAAAACAAAGGATAGCCCCCTCTTGTTTCAAGTGATTTGCTATCCTTTTTAGTTATTTTCATATCGTGGAATATTTACAGATTTCTCACTGATGTCCTTTCAGCAGTGCTTCAAACTCAGCTACTGACATACCTAATTGTTCACTAGCAACCTCAACGGTTAAAAGATGTTGTCGCACCATATCTAGGAAGGCAAAAAGTTTCCCTTCTTCCCTTCCTTCAACTTTCCCACGCTCAAGTCCCTGTTCAACGCCTTCTGATCGTCCTTGTTCACGACCCTCTGCACGACCACGTTCTAAGCCTTTTTCTTCAGCTTGTTCCAAGGCATAATCCTGAGCCAATAACGCTTGTTCTTCGCGCATACGTAGTTGACTAAACATCTTCCTGTCCTCCTCGGACCAGCTCTTGTAGTCCAGCAGTTGGTCTGCTTGGCTGATGGCTCGCTCGGGTTGCTGGGTAAAGGGTTTATTCCCGAAAAACTCCAACCACGGTTTACGAACCTTGTCCTTGCTGGTTTCTCTGTATTTTTTAGGTCTTATTTATGATGGTCTTTCAATAGCTCCTCAAACTCAGCCACGGTCATGCCTAATTGCTCACTCGCAAATTCAGAGGTTAAAACATGTTGGCGAACCATGTCTAAGAAGGCAAAAAGTTTTCCACGTTCAAGTCCTTGTTCAAGACCTTGTTCAAGGCCTTCAGCCCTAGCAGTTTCCAAGGCATAGTCGTGTGCTAATAATGCCTGTTCTTCACGCATACGTAGTTGACTAAACATCTTCCTGTCCTCCTCGGACCAGCTCTTGTAGTCCAGCAGTTGGTCTGCTTGGCTGATAGCTCGCTCAGGTTGTTGGGTAAAGGGTTTATTCCCGAAAAACTCCAACCACGGCTTGCGAACCTTGTCTTTGCTGGTTTCTCTATATTTTTTTAGTTCCAAGAATGCCATCTTAACCAGATGGTTTTCCTGTCCATTGTTTGTAATTGTTAAAACCTCACCTGTCGTGTCCTCGCGCATACTAAAACTATGAAAAGCTTGCTCATCTGAGAAGTAGTTGCTATCCACAATTGCGATAGCGTATACTGGTGCGATGTGTTTGTAGCTTTGGTGAGTATCTCTTTCACGTTGACGAATTTTTTCTAGGTTTTGATTGACCTGACTGCAAAGGTAAGCCCACAAACGATTAATGAAAAAATTCTGATGATGAACTTGGATTTCGATAATAACCTGCGTGCCATTGTCCAACTCTGCCAAGACGTCTATACTGGTATAGAAATCCTGCGCTGAGTACGGCATGGAAGGCAAGACGTGAATATTGCTCCCCTCCAAAATGGTCACATTTTTGGCTGGCAAGTCCAGCATATCGCGGATAAATTGACAAGTGATTTCTGGGTTACTAAAAATCTTCTTAGCAACCAAATCATTAGTTGGGCTGATGCCCGGATGACGTACAGTCATATTTCTTCTCCTCTCATTATAGCACATTTTTAAATCTAATTTGCTAGATTTGATGCTTCTATCTATTTATTCGGAAAAGAAATTAAAAAGCCAAACTAAAAATCAATTTATTTTAACATCTCTGAACTTGCTCTCAAAAAATGTCATCTACAAGGATGACGATTCTTAAAACTCTAACAAGTTACATCCTGCAAAAATCAACACAACGAACAAATCGTATCTGGTCTTACATAAGCCTTGGAGCATACGTTTCAACATGGAACTTTTTACTACAACTTGTCCTAAAATAACGGTTTACACAAGTATTTTTCCTAATGGATTGTCTAGATAAGGAAGCATAGTAACTATTAACCTCCATCCAGGTCAAAATAAGCACTTTTCTACAGCAACTCAGGAAGTCACCTAGCTAGGCTTACTTTCTGACGTTTACAACAAAAAGCCCACAATGTAATGTAACATTCATGGACTTTTTAGTATGTATTCAGACAAACCACCACAGCGGTTATCAATTTTTACACCACGACACGGAGTTTGGCAAATCGATTCTATTGCCAAACGTAGTTAGTAAAGCAGTTAGCTAGGCCACTCACTACCCGTTACGACGGAAAGTTTTACGAATCGATACCATTCGTGGACTTTGCCTAGTGAAGCGTTTAGGTAAGCCGATTTTTACACTACGACACGGAGTTTTACAAATCGATTCCATTTGTAAAACTCAGTTAGTGAGGCAGTTAGCTAGTTCGCCAAATAGCGACTAGCGTCCAACAATTAGGAACTTTAGTTCCAATTGTTGGTACTGAGTCACATTTTTTCTTCCAACTCTACATCTGGATACTTGTCCGCAAACCAGCGGAGAGCAAAGTCATTTTCAAAGAGGAAGACTGGTTGGTCAAAACGGTCTTTGGCTAAGATATTTCGGCTTGACGACATGCGTTCATCCAAGTCCTCAGGCTTGATCCAGCGAACGGTCTTTTTACCCATTGGGCTCATGACTACTTCCGCATTGTACTCGCCTTCCATACGGTGCTTAAAGACTTCAAACTGGAGTTGACCTACAGCGCCTAGCATATACTCACCTGTTTGGTAATTCTTATAAAGCTGAATGGCACCTTCTTGCACCAATTGCTCAATCCCCTTGTGGAAGGATTTCTGCTTCATGACATTCTTAGCAGAAACTTTCATGAAAATTTCAGGTGTAAAGGTTGGCAGGGGTTCAAATTCAAACTTGTTTTTTCCAACTGTTAAAGTGTCCCCAACCTGATAAGTACCGGTATCGTAAACACCGATAATATCACCTGCCACGGCATTGGTCACATTCTCACGACTTTCCGCCATAAACTGAGTAACATTTGAAAGTTTGGCACCCTTACCAGTACGAGGCAGGTTGACACTCATGCCACGCTCAAATTCACCTGATACGATACGGACAAAGGCAATACGGTCACGGTGACGAGGGTCCATGTTGGCTTGGATTTTAAAGACAAATCCTGAGAAATCCTTGTCATGAGGATCCACAATTTCTCCGTCTGTTTTCTTGTGACCATGTGGTTCTGGAGCAAACTTGAGGAAGGTTTCAAGGAAGGTCTGCACACCAAAGTTTGTCAGGGCTGAACCGAAGAAGACAGGCGTCAATTCTCCAGCCAGAATCGCTTCCTCTGAAAACTCATTTCCAGCTTCATTTAAAAGTTCAATATCATCTTTGACTTGCTCATAGAAAGGATTGCTGCCAAAAAGCTTATCCCCATCTTCTAAACTAGCAAAACGCTCATCCCCTTTATAGAGCTCCAAGCGTTGATTATAAAGGTCATACAAGCCCTCAAAGGCTTTCCCCATCCCGATAGGCCAGTTCATCGGATAGCTCGCAATACCCAAGACTTCTTCCAATTCTTGCAAGAGGTCCAGTGGCTCACGTCCGTCACGGTCTAGCTTGTTCATAAAGGTAAAGACTGGAATACCACGGTGCTTGACAACTTCAAACAATTTCTTGGTTTGAGCCTCGATACCCTTGGCAGAGTCCACAACCATAACCGCAGCATCCACCGCCATCAAGGTACGATAGGTATCTTCTGAAAAGTCCTCGTGCCCTGGGGTGTCTAGGATGTTGACGCGCTTGCCATCGTAGTCAAACTGCATAACAGATGAAGTCACCGAAATCCCACGTTGCTTCTCGATATCCATCCAGTCAGACTTGGCAAAAGTCCCTGTTTTCTTCCCTTTTACAGTACCAGCCTCACGAATCTCGCCCCCAAAGTAGAGCAATTGCTCAGTGATGGTTGTTTTCCCCGCGTCAGGGTGGGAGATGATGGCAAAAGTACGACGTTTCTTAATTTCTTCTTGAATATTCATAAGTTCTCTTTCTTTGATTCTCTATTTTTCTTGTTTCAATAGCTAAGAATGATTTTTACATTGGATTTTACCATTCCTTTCAACACTCCATTATATCGGATTTTAGCATTTTTTTCAATTTCTATTTTATATTGAATAAAAGCTTTTCCTTGTAGTCAAATAGATAGAAAATAGTGACAATTCTAGCAAAAATGATATAATAAAACAAAAAGGAGATATAATCATGTTCAAAGAATTTGGTGTAACTAATTTAGAAGTGACAAAAGATGATATTTACAAGAATCCAAATAACCCTATTTTGCGCATGTATGATGACGATGAATTAATTGGAACCTTTAGTATTCTAACTGGAGAAGTATTGGAAAATTTGGACTTGGCAGACTATGATATTCGTTTTGCTCAAAAGCAAATTAAGTTGAATCGCGATAACTACCTTGAAACATGGAAGGACTACGTGGGATTATTACATGCCTAAATATTCTTTCTTAAAGTATGGTATTGAAATTCGTCCTAACGAACATAACCATAAAGGTCAAAAAGCACATATTCACATTTATATCCACGGAGAAGAGGTCGGCTCAATGTTTCTGAACGGTGAACTGAGAGATGGTAAATTAAAGGCAAAAGACCTAAAAATAATCAGGCAATATGTTTTAGAAAATGCAGATGAACTTCAGGCTTTATGGAATGAATACCAAAAGAGTGCATATTAAAATCAAAGAATCTTAGTTTGCTAATGTACAATAAACAAAAACTATCTAGCAATTTTAATGCCTACTACTCAGTTTCTACTCAACTTATCCAAATACTAGGAAGCCTAATTCCCCTTGCAATTTTTCAAATAAATGTTACAATAAATGTAGAAAAAGGTGTTGGGACAACAACACCCCACAGAGCTGTTTAAGACGGTGGCTGTAATTACATAACTAAAAAATAGCTCGTTAACTCACCAAAGTTAGGACGGCTATTTTTTTGTCTATTTTAAAAACCTCTTTCTCGACTTGCCAGATGTCTTTTTTCACCTTTCCCTCCCTTATTTATAGGAAAATATGGTAAAATAGAACAGACTAAAAATCATCATTTCACGAAAGGATGCAAGATGAAAATTACGCAAGAAGAGGTAACACACGTTGCCAATCTTTCAAAATTAAGATTCTCTGAAGAAGAAACTGCTGCCTTTGCGACTACCTTGTCTAAGATTGTTGACATGGTTGAATTGCTGGGCGAAGTTGACACAACTGGTGTCGCACCTACTACGACCATGGCTGACCGCAAGACCGTACTCCGCCCTGATATGGCCGAAGAAGGAACAGACCGTGATCGCTTGTTTAAAAACGTACCTGAAAAAGACAACTACTATATCAAGGTACCAGCTATCCTAGACGATGGAGGAGATGCCTAATGACTTTTAATAACAAAACTATTGAAGACTTGCACAATCTCCTTGTATCTAAGGAAATTTCTGCAACCGAACTAACGCAAGCAACGATTAAAGATATCAAGTCTCGTGAAGAAGCTATCAATGCTTTCGTCACTATCGCTGAGGAGCAAGCTCTTGCTCAAGCCAAAGCTATTGATGAAGCTGGAATTGACGCTGATAATATCCTTTCAGGAATTCCACTTGCAGTTAAAGATAATATCTCTACAGACGGCATTCTCACAACTGCCGCCTCAAAAATGCTCTACAACTATGAGCCAATCTTTGATGCAACAGCCGTTGCCAATGCAAAATCTAAGGGCATGATTGTCGTTGGGAAAACTAACATGGACGAATTTGCCATGGGTGGTTCAGGTGAGACTTCTCACTACGGTGCCACTAAAAATGCTTGGGACCAGACCAAGGTTCCTGGTGGTTCATCAAGTGGTTCTGCTGCAGCTGTAGCTTCAGGGCAAGTCCGCTTATCACTTGGTTCTGACACTGGTGGTTCCATCCGCCAACCTGCCGCCTTCAACGGGATCGTTGGTCTCAAACCAACCTACGGAACAGTTTCACGTTTCGGTCTCATTGCCTTCGGTAGCTCCCTAGACCAGATTGGACCTTTTGCCCCAACTGTTAAGGAAAATGCCCTCTTGCTCAACGCGATTGCTAGCGAAGATGCTAAAGACTCTACTTCTGCTCCTGTCCGCATTGCCGACTTTACTTCAAAAATCGGCCAAGACATCAAGGGTATGAAAATTGCTTTACCTAAGGAATACCTTGGTGAAGGAATTGACCCAGAGGTTAAGGAAACCATTCTGAATGCTGCCAAACACTTTGAAAAACTGGGTGCTATCGTTGAAGAAGTCAGCCTGCCTCACTCAAAATACGGTGTTGCCGTTTACTACATCATCGCTTCATCAGAAGCTTCATCAAACTTGCAACGTTTTGACGGTATCCGTTACGGCTACCGCGCAGAAGATGCAACCAACCTTGATGAAATCTATGTAAACAGCCGTAGCCAAGGTTTCGGTGAAGAGGTTAAACGTCGTATCATGCTTGGTACATTCAGTCTTTCATCAGGTTACTATGACGCCTACTATAAGAAAGCTGGACAGGTCCGTACCCTCATCATCCAAGATTTCGAAAAAGTCTTCGCGGATTACGACTTGATTTTGGGCCCAACTGCTCCTAGTGTTGCCTATGACTTGGATTCACTCAACCACGACCCAGTTGCTATGTACTTGGCTGACCTCTTGACCATCCCAGTAAACTTAGCTGGTCTCCCAGGAATTTCGATTCCTGCTGGATTCTCTCAAGGTCTACCTGTCGGTCTGCAATTGATTGGTCCTAAGTATTCTGAGGAAACCATTTACCAAGCTGCTGCTGCTTTTGAAGCAACAACAGACTACCACAAACAACAACCCGTGATTTTTGGAGGTGACAACTAATGAACTTTGAAACAGTCATTGGACTTGAAGTCCACGTAGAGCTCAACACCAATTCAAAAATCTTCTCACCTACTTCTGCCCACTTCGGAAATGACCAAAATGCCAACACTAACGTGATTGACTGGTCTTTCCCAGGAGTACTGCCAGTTCTCAATAAAGGTGTTGTCGATGCCGGTATCAAGGCTGCTCTTGCCCTCAATATGGACATCCACAAAAAGATGCACTTTGACCGCAAGAACTACTTCTACCCTGATAATCCTAAAGCCTACCAAATTTCTCAGTTTGATGAGCCAATCGGTTATAACGGTTGGATTGAAGTCGAGCTAGAAGACGGTACAACTAAAAAAATCGGTATTGAACGTGCCCACCTAGAAGAAGATGCTGGTAAAAACACCCACGGTACAGACGGCTACTCTTACGTTGACCTCAACCGCCAAGGGGTGCCATTGATTGAGATTGTATCTGAAGCTGACATGCGTTCGCCAGAAGAAGCCTATGCTTACCTAACTGCCCTCAAGGAAGTTATCCAGTACGCTGGCATTTCTGACGTTAAGATGGAAGAAGGCTCCATGCGTGTGGATGCCAACATCTCTCTTCGTCCTTATGGTCAAGAAAAATTCGGTACCAAGACAGAGTTGAAGAACCTCAACTCCTTCTCAAATGTTCGTAAAGGTCTTGAATACGAAGTCCAACGTCAAGCTGAAATCCTTCGCTCAGGTGGTCAAATCCGCCAAGAAACACGCCGTTACGATGAAGCCAACAAAGCAACCATCCTCATGCGTGTCAAAGAAGGTGCTGCAGACTACCGCTACTTCCCAGAACCAGACCTACCTCTCTTTGAAATTTCAGACGAGTGGATTGAGGAAATGCGTACAGAGTTGCCAGAGTTTCCGAAAGAACGCCGTGCGCGTTACGTGGCTGACCTTGGCTTGTCAGACTACGATGCTAACCAGTTGACTGCTAACAAAGTCACTTCTGACTTCTTTGAGAAAGCTGTTGCTCTTGGTGGTGATGCCAAGCAAGTTTCTAACTGGCTCCAAGGAGAAGTCGCTCAGTTCTTGAACGCCGAAGGCAAGACACTGGAACAAATCGAATTGACACCAGAAAACTTGGTTGAAATGATTGCCATCATCGAAGACGGCACTATCTCTTCTAAGATTGCCAAGAAAGTCTTTGTCCACCTGGCTAAAAATGGCGGTGGCGCGCGTGAATACGTGGAAAAAGCAGGTATGGTTCAAATCTCAGATCCAGCTGTCTTGATTCCAATTATCCACCAAGTCTTTGCCGATAACGAAGCCGCAGTTGCCGACTTCAAGTCAGGCAAACGCAACGCAGATAAGGCCTTTACAGGATTCCTTATGAAAGCAACCAAAGGCCAAGCCAACCCACAAGTTGCCCTTAAACTTCTTGCTCAAGAATTAGCGAAGTTGAAAGAAGATTAATATGTAAAAGAAACCAGCCCTGAGGTTGGTTTTTTTCGCCCCTACCATCTCCCAATAACTATTTTGGCTTTATTTCCAGAAGATTTTATGGTAAAATGAAGAGTAATAATATTTATTAAAGAGGTAAAAACATGATTGAAGCAAGCAAATTGAAAGCTGGTATGACATTTGAAACTGCAGACGGAAAATTGATCCGCGTTTTGGAAGCTAGCCACCACAAACCAGGTAAAGGGAACACAATCATGCGTATGAAATTACGTGATGTCCGTACTGGTTCTACTTTTGACACAAGCTACCGTCCAGAAGAAAAATTCGAACAAGCTATTATCGAAACTGTTCCAGCTCAATACTTGTATAAAATGGATGAAACTGCCTACTTCATGAACACTGAAACTTACGACCAATACGAAATTCCAGTCGTAAACGTTGAAAATGAATTGCTTTACATCCTTGAAAACTCTGATGTGAAAATCCAATTCTACGGAACTGAAGTAATCGGTGTAACTGTACCAACTACTGTTGAATTGACAGTCGCTGAAACACAACCATCTATCAAAGGTGCTACTGTTACAGGTTCTGGTAAACCAGCAACTATGGAAACTGGACTTGTTGTCAACGTTCCAGACTTCATCGAAGCTGGACAAAAATTGATCATCAACACTGCAGAAGGAACTTACGTTTCTCGTGCCTAATCTCTAGAAAGAGGTCATTCTATGGGAATTGAAGAACAATTTGGCGAAATCGTTATCGCTCCACGTGTACTTGAAAAAATCATTGCTATCGCAACTGCTAAAGTTGAAGGTGTCCACTCATTTTCAAATAAATCCGTATCTGATACCCTATCAAAACTCTCTCTTGGTCGTGGCGTCTACTTAAAAGAAAGCAACGAAGAACTAACTGCTGACATCTACCTCTACCTTGAGTACGGTGTGAAAGTACCAAAAGTTGCTCTTGCTATTCAAAAAGCGGTCAAAGATGCTGTCCATGATATGGCTGATGTGGAACTTTCTGCTGTCAATATCCATGTTGCAGGAATCGTTCCAGATAAAACACCAAAACCTGAGTTGAAAGATCTATTTAACGAGGACTTCCTCAATGACTAGTCCATTATTAGAATCTAGACGCGAACTTCGTAAATGCGCTTTTCAAGCTCTTATGAGTCTTGAATTCGGCACAGATATGGAAACAGCTTGTCACTTTGCCTACACGCATGACCGTGAAGATGCAGATGTGCAAATCCCTGCCTTTCTTCTGAACTTGGTTTCTGGCGTTCAAGCTCAAAAAGACGAGTTGGATAAACAAATCAACCAGCACCTCAAGTCAGGCTGGACAGTTGAACGCTTGACCTTGGTCGAGAAAAACTTACTACGCTTAGGAATCTTTGAAATCACATCATTTGATACACCTCAGCTGGTAGCAGTCAATGAAGCTATTGAACTTGCTAAGAATTTTTCAGATCAAAAATCAGCCCGTTTTATCAATGGACTGCTTAGTCAATTTGTAACTGAAGAAAATGAATAATCGAAAAGGTGTTTGGTCTTCCAAGCACTTTTTTCTTCATCCCTGATACAGAGTAAGAACCACATAAAAACTAGAACTGACTGCCAGTTCTAGTTTTTGTATTAGTATTTTCTAAATCGTTGGTAACGCTCTTCCAACAACGCTTCTAGCGGTTTTTGTAAAAGTATAGCTAGCTCATCTTGGAGTTCTTTTTTGACATTCTTAATTAATTCTTTGCTAGAAAGTCCTGCTTCAGAAATCACCTTGTCCACCACGTCCATTTCTAGTAGCTCGTGTGATGTTATTTTCATCAGTTCTGCCGCTTCCATGGCACGACTGCCGTCCTTCCATAGAATGGAAGCAAAGCCTTCTGGACTGAGAATGGCATAGATAGAATTTTCCAGCATCCAGACACGGTCCGCAACGGCTAGAGCCAGAGCTCCACCTGAACCACCTTCACCTATAATGATGGCGATAATCGGAACTTTCAGGTCACTCATTTCCATGAGATTGCGAGCAATAGCTTCTCCCTGTCCACGTTCTTCCGCTCCCACACCAGGATAGGCACCTGCAGTATTGATAAAGGTCACAACTGGACGACCAAACTTTTCAGCCTGTTTCATCAAACGTAGGGCCTTGCGGTAGCCTTCTGGATGCGGTTGACCAAAATTCCGCTTGAGGTTATCTTGTAAACTCTTGCCTTTTTGGATACCAACCACTGTTACCGCTTGGTCTCCAAGCCAGCCAATACCACCAACAACTGCACCATCATCACGAAAAGAACGGTCACCGTGTAATTGGATAAATTCATCAAAAATGCCTGCAGCAAAGTCCAAAGTTGTCAAGCGACTCTGCTCACGCGCTTCTCTGACTATTTTTGCAATATTCATCTAGGACTCCCTCCGTGCAATCTGACTAGGCTAGCAATCGTATCTGGCAAGTCTCTTCTTTTAACAATAGCATCCACAAAACCATGTTCCAATAGGAATTCTGCCTTTTGGAACCCCTCTGGCAAGCTTTCACGAACCGTATTTTCAATCACACGACGCCCAGCAAAACCGACTAAACTCTGTGGTTCTGCTAGAATGATATCGCCTTCCATAGCGAAAGAAGCTGTCACACCACCTGTCGTTGGATCTGTCAAAATGGTCAGGTAAAAGAGACCAGCATTTGAATGGCGTTTAACTGCTGCAGAAATCTTGGCCATCTGCATGAGACTCATGATTCCTTCCTGCATACGAGCTCCACCAGAGGCTGTGAAGAGAACAACTGGCAATTGTTCGACAGTCGCATACTCAAACAAACGAGTGATTTTCTCCCCTACAACTGTACCCATAGAAGCCATGATAAAGTTGGAATCCATAATCCCAAGAGCCACAGTCTGACCTTTAATAAGAGCAGTTCCTGTGACAACAGCTTCATCCAGACCTGTTTTTTCACGCATAGCTGCTAGTTTCTTTTGATAACCAGGGAAATGCAAAGGATCCTTGCTTTCAATCCCTGTAAACAATTCCTTGAAGGTCCCCATATCAATCGTCAAAGCCAAGCGTTCTTGGGCAGAAATACGAAAGGTATAGCTACAGTGCGGACAGATACGCTCACTTCCCAGATCCTTCTGATAAATGGTATGCTTACAGCCTGGACACTGGGAGAATAATTCATCTGGAACCTCTGGCTTGGCTTGAGGTTTTTCCCTAACCGAACGATTGGGATTGATTCGAATATACTTATCTTTTTTACTAAATAGAGCCATTGATTCCCCTTTTCGGTTTAAACTCTTGAAATCATTTTATTCTTTTTCTTGATACTTGGGTAAGAAGGTTTCCATCAAGAAGGAAGTATCATAATCTCCAGCAATGACATTGCGATCTGAAATGAGGTCAAGCTGGAAATCTGCATTGGTCTGCACCCCTTCAATCTCTAATTCATAGAGGGCACGTTGCATTTTCATCAAGGCATCAAAACGATTTTCACCGTGAACGATGATTTTAGCAATCATACTATCATAATATGGTGGAATGGTATAGCCTGGATAAACTGCTGAATCCACGCGCAAGCCAACTCCACCACTTGGCAGATAGAGATTAGTAATCTTACCTGGACTTGGAGCAAAGTTAAAGGCTGGATTTTCTGCATTGATACGACACTCGATGGCATGACCGCGTAGGACAATATCTTCTTGCTTAACAGACAGTGGCTGACCTGCCGCAATGCGAATTTGTTCCTTAACGATATCCACACCTGAAACAAATTCTGTTACTGGATGTTCTACTTGTACACGAGTATTCATCTCCATGAAATAGAAATTGCCACTGGCTTCATCAAGAAGAAACTCAATGGTCCCTGCATTCTCATAGCCAACAGACTCTGCCGCTCGAACAGCAGCAGCACCGATTTCATGGCGCAACGTTTTCCCGATTGCAATCGAAGGACTTTCTTCCAAAACCTTTTGGTTATTCCGTTGAAGAGAACAATCCCGTTCACCTAAATGAATCACATGTCCATGCTCATCTCCTAGGATTTGAACCTCGATGTGACGAGCTGGATAGATAACCCGTTCTATGTACATGGCACCATTGCCATAATTGGCCTTGGCCTCACTAGAAGCAGTTTCAAAGGCTGAAACGAGGTCTTCTGGTTTTTCAACCTTACGAATCCCTTTACCACCTCCACCTGCTGAAGCCTTGAGCATAACAGGATAGCCAATTTTTTCAGCAACAATCAAAGCTTCTTCAGAATTATGCACTTCTCCATCTGAACCTGGTATAACAGGCACGCCTGCTTTGATCATCTGAGCACGCGCATTGATCTTATCCCCCATCATATCCATGACATGACCAGATGGGCCGATAAACTTGATTCCCACCTCTTCACACATGGTTGCAAATTTGGAATTTTCACTGAGAAATCCAAAACCTGGGTGAATGGCTTCTGCCTCAGTCAAGACTGCAGCTGATAGAACCGCATTAATATTGAGATAAGACTCTGTTGGCTTACCAGGGCCGATACAAACTGCTTCATCTGCCAAAAGCGTATGAAGGGCTTCCTTATCAGCAGTTGAATAAACCGCTACCGTCGCAATGCCCAATTCACGCGCCGCACGGATAATACGAACCGCAATTTCACCACGATTGGCAATTAAAATTTTTCGAAACATGGAGAACCTCCTTAGTTCCCTATTGCAAAGGTAAGAGTACCACTAGCTGCAAGCTTGCCATCCACTTCAGCCTTTGCTTCAACCACAGCAATGGTGCCACGACGTTTTATAAACGTTGCCGTCATAAGCAATTGGTCTCCAGGCACAACTTGCTTCTTGAATTTAACCTTGTCCATACCAGCGTAAAAGACCAGTTTCCCCTTATTTTCAGGTTTTGACAATTCCAAAACACCAGCTGTTTGCGCCAAGGCTTCCATAATCAGAACACCTGGCATGACAGGGTATTGAGGAAAATGACCGTTGAAGAAGGGCTCATTGATGGTCACATTTTTGATGGCAACAATGGTGTCCTCGCTCACTTCCAACACACGGTCCACTAGGAGCATAGGATAACGGTGGGGAAGGGCTTCTTTGATTCCTTGAATATCGATCATTTGATACGTACCAATCCTTTACCAAACTCAACCATTTCTTCGTTAGAAACGAGAATTTCCGTTACCACACCATCCTTAGGTGCTGGAATTTCATTCATGACTTTCATGGCTTCAATGATTACCAGAGTTTGACCTTTTTTGACACTATCACCAACTGTGACGAAGGCAGGTTTATCTGGACCAGCAGCCAAGTAAGCCACCCCAACAAGTGGGCTCTCTACAACATCTCCCTCAGCAGCCATACTTGCTTCTGCTGGAGCTGAAACTTCTTCTGCTACAGGCTCTGCTGGAGCAGATGTAGGAGCTACTGGACTTGGTGTTGCTAGAACGGGCGCTGGAGCGACTTGAGCTGCAACTTCAGACACCATTCTAGCTTCATTCTTGCTAAACTGCAACTCATCCGTCCCATTTTTATAAGAAAATTCTCTCAAACTTGATTGGTCAAATTGGGCCATCAAGTCTTTAATATCGTTTAAATTCATACTTATTTATTCTCCCAACGTTTGAAAGCAAGAACTGCATTGTGGCCACCAAAACCAAAGGTATTTGAAATAGCGTATGGAATTTCTTGCTCCAAGCCTTGTCCATAAACGACATTGGCTTCGATATAATCTGATACTTCACTTGTTCCAGCTGTCATTGGTACAAAGTTATGACGCATAGCCTCGATTGTGACGATAGCTTCTACCGCACCTGCAGCCCCCAGCAAATGTCCTGTGAATGATTTGGTTGATGATACAGGTACTTCCTTACCAAGAACAGCCACGATTGCACCACTTTCTCCTTTTTCATTAGCAGGAGTTGACGTTCCGTGAGCATTGACATAGGCTACTTGCTCTGGAGAAATCTCAGCTTCTTCCAAGGCTAGTTTGATGGCCTTGATAGCTCCCTGACCTTCTGGATGTGGTGAAGTCATGTGGTAGGCATCACAAGTATTTCCGTAACCAACCACTTCAGCAAGGATAGTAGCCCCACGCTTTTCAGCGTGTTCAAGACTTTCAAGAACCAACATCCCTGAACCTTCTCCCATGACAAAACCATTTCTGTCCTTATCAAATGGGATAGAAGCACGAGCTGGATCCTCTGTAGTAGAGAGAGCTGTCAAGGCTTGGAAACCTGCAATAGCAAAAGGTGTAATTGAGGCTTCTGAACCACCTACCAACATAACATCTTGGAAACCAAACTTAATCGAGCGGAAGGCATCCCCAATCGCGTCATTTGATGAAGCGCAGGCAGTATTGATGGATTTACAAACACCGTTTGCTCCAAAACGCATAGCAACATTTCCTGAAGCCATATTTGGCAAGGCTTTTGGAAGGGTCAATGGTTTCACACGTTTTGGCCCTTTTTCGTTGAGACGAAGCACTTGATCTTCAATTTCCTTGATTCCACCAATACCAGAGGCAACGATAACACCAAAACGATCCTTGTCAAGAGCCTCTACATCAAGACCTGCATGATTAACAGCTTCTTGAGCTGCGTACAAGGCATACAAAGAATAGTTGTCAAAACGATTGGTATCTTTCTTTACAAAGTATTTATCAAAAGGAAAATCTTGAATTTCTGCCGCATTATGCACATCAAAGTCACTATGATCAAATTTTGTAATTGGACCAATTCCGATTTTTCCAGTTGTCAAACTATTCCAAAATTCTTCTGGTGTATTTCCAATTGGAGATGTTACTCCATAACCTGTTACTACTACGCGATTTAGTTTCATCTTTTTTACCTCTAGCTTCTGCTACATACTGAGGCCACCATCAATGGCAACCACTTGACCAGTTAGATAATCTTGGCCTGCTAAAAATACTGTCAAATCTGCAACCTGCTCTGCCTGCCCAAATTCTTTCATAGGAATTTGAGCCAGCATAGCATCTTTTACCTTGTCTGATAGGACAGCTGTCATATCGGACTCAATCATTCCAGGTGCAATAGCATTAACCCTGATATTGCGATTGGCCACTTCACGCGCCACAGACTTGGTAAAACCAATCAAACCAGCCTTAGAAGCTGCATAGTTAGCTTGACCGATATTTCCCATCAAACCAACAACACTAGACATATTAATGATAGCACCTTCTCTGGCTTTCATCATCGGTTTCAAGACTGATTGTGTCATGTTAAAGGCACCAGTCAAGTTAACCTTGAGCACTTTTTCAAAATCCGCTTCTGTCATCTTGAGCATAAGGGTATCTTGGGTAATCCCTGCATTGTTGACCAAAACATCTACTGAACCCAGCTCAGCAATAGCTTGATCAACCATACGCTTAGCGTCTGCAAAATCAGACACGTCTCCTGATATAGGAACCACCTTGACACCATAGTTTGAAAACTCGGCTAGCAAGTCCTCTGAGATTGCCCCACGACTGTTTAAGACAATATTGGCTCCTGTTTGAGCAAACTTATGGGCAATGGCAAGACCAATTCCACGACTCGAACCTGTAATAAAGATATTTTTATTTTTTAGTTGCATTCTTTTCTCCTGTTTCCTCTTGTATTTATGGGAGAAGGGATTACTTGTTTTCTAGCAAAGTTTCCAAACTAGCCTGATCTTCAACATTGGCTAGTTTAGCTGTCTTATCAATTTTTTTGACAAAGCCTGACAAGACTTTCCCCGGTCCAATCTCTATAAAGTTGGTTACGCCTGCTTCTTGCATGGCCGCAATACTTTCATAGAAACGAACTGGTTCCTTGACCTGACGCGTCAAGAGTTTAGCAATGTCTTCTTTTTGCATAACTGCAGCTTCTGTATTGCCGACTAGGGGACAAGTAAAATCTGAAAAACTTACCTGAGCTAGAGTTTCAGCTAGTTTCTGACTAGCAGACTCAAGGAGAGCGGTATGAAAAGGCCCTGAAACCTTGAGAGGAATCAAGCGTTTACCTCCTGCTTCCTGCAATAGTTCAACAGCTCGGTCAACTGCAGTCACTTCTCCACCAATCACGATTTGTGCAGGTGTATTATAGTTGGCTGGGGTAACTACTCCAAGTTCAGAAGCTTTTTGACAGGCTTCCTCAATAACCTCTACTGGTGTATTAAGAACTGCCACCATCTTGCCAGAGCCAGCAGGAGCCGCTTCTTCCATATAGGCTCCACGCTTAGCAACCAAGGCAACAGCTTCTTCAAAATCCAAGGCACCGCTGGCCACCAAGGCAGAATACTCTCCAAGGGACAAACCAGCAACCATATCAGGCTGATAGCCTTTTTCTTGTAATAAACGGTAGATAGCAACTGAAGTTGCTAAAATAGCTGGTTGCGTATAGCGAGTCTGGTTAAGTTTTTCTTCTTCCGTATCGATGAGATGACGCAAATCATAACCGAGTACCTGACTAGCTTGATCAATCGTTTCTTTGACAATAGAGTAGTGATCATAGAGATCCCGTCCCATACCTAGATACTGGGCACCTTGACCAGCAAATAAAAAGGCTGTTTTAGTCATTTCTTACAACTCCTGCCCAGCGAGAGGCTTCTTCTTGAATTTTCTTAGCTGCCCCATAGTACAAATCTTTTAGGATTTCTTCAACGGTTTCTTCTTTGGAAACAAGGCCCGCAATTTGACCCGCCATAACAGAGCCGCCATCCACATCACCGTGAACAACTGCTTTGGCTAGGGCACCTGCTCCCATTTGTTCAAAGATTTCTAAATCAGGATTTTCTTGTTTAAAGGCATCTTTTTCAGCTTTTTCAAAATCACGAGTCAATTGATTTTTAATAGCACGAACAGCATGTCCAAAGTGTTGAGCTGAAATCGTAGTATCAATATCTCTAGCTTTTAAAATTTTCGCCTTATAATTTGGATGGGCATTAGACTCTTTGGCAACGACAAAACGCGTTCCAACCTGAACAGCCTCTGCACCTAGCATAAATCCAGCCGCAGCACCTTCACCATCCGCAATTCCTCCTGCAGCAATAACAGGAATAGATACAGCTGCCGCCACTTGACGCACCAAGGTCATGGTTGTTAATTTACCGATATGCCCCCCAGCTTCCATTCCTTCTGCAATGACAGCATCCGCACCGATTTTTTCCATTCGTTTAGCTAGGGCAACACTTGGTACAACAGGAATAACCGTAATACCAGCTTCATGGAAGCGTTCCATGTATTTGCTTGGATTTCCTGCGCCTGTTGTCACTACCTTAACCCCTTCCTCGATAACGAGATCTACAATATCTTCCACAAAGGGAGACAAGAGCATGATGTTGACACCAAAGGGTTTATCAGTCAATGATTTGATTTTATCAATATTTGCCTTGACAACTTCTTTAGGGGCATTCCCCCCACCGATAATCCCTAGTCCTCCAGCCTTGGAAACAGCCCCTGCCAAATCACCATCAGCAACCCAGGCCATTCCTCCTTGAAAAATAGGATAATCAATGTTCAATAATTCTGTAATACGCGTTTTCATAGTGCCTCCATCATTTCTTGCTTACGTAATAGTTCGATACCGTCATAATTTGAAAATCAAACTATTGCCTAAACAAGAGGGAGCGGGTTTCCCTACTCCTTCTATCTTATATTCTGCTTATTTTGTTTGCTCTTCAACGTAGGCAACCAAGTCACCAACTGTTTTCAAGTCATCTTCTGCTTCGATTTGGATATCAAAAGCATCTTCGATTTCTGAGATTACTTGGAACAAGTCCAATGAATCTGCATCCAAATCATCAAAAGTTGATTCAAGTGTTACTTCTGATGCGTCTTTTCCAAGTTCTTCAACGATAATTTCTTGTACTTTTTCAAATACTGCCATGATAGGACTCCTTTAAAATAAATAGTTTTTTATAACAATGTGTTCACCACATGATTACCTAAATTGTAAGAATGAGCGTGCCCCAGGTCAAGCCTCCACCGAAGCCTGATAGCAGAACAGTCTGGCTACCATCTAAATGGATGAGGCCTTGTTCTACACACTCTGAAAGTAAAATCGGGATACTTGCTGCACTGGTATTGCCATATTCCATCATATTGGCTGGAAGTTTAGCTCGGTCAACACCGATTTTTCTAGCCATCTTATCCAAGATACGGTCATTGGCTTGATGCAGTAGCAGATAATCCAAGTCTGTCGCCTCTATAGGAGATTCATCAATAGTCTGCTTGATAGACTTGGCTACATCCCGAATGGCAAAATCAAAGACTGCGCGCCCATCCATCTTCAAAAATGAATCTGCATTTTCTTGATTTGAAAATGGAGAATGCAGGCCTGAATACCCATAAGTTAGACACTCGCTGCGACTTCCATCGCTATTGAGGCTCTCAGCTAAGAAATGCTCTTGCTCGCTAGCTTCTAGCAAGACACCACCAGCACCATCTCCAAACAAAACAGCTGTTGATCGGTCTGACCAATCGACTGCTTTAGAGAGGGTTTCACTACCAATCACCAAGCCTTTTTGAAAGCGACCAGAAGCGATAAACTTTTCAGCAGTTGACAGAGCAAATACAAATCCACTACAAGCAGCTGTTAGGTCAAAAGCAAAGGCCTTATTAGCACCAATATTAGCTTGAACACGAGCAGCTGTAGAGGGCATCATCGAATCTGGAGTAATGGTAGCTAGGATGATAAAATCCAACTCCTCTCCTGTGATTCCAGCTTTTGCCATCAGTTTCTTAGCAACCTCTGTAGCCAAATCACTAGTAGATTCTGTTCTTGAAATATGCCTTTGTCGTATTCCCGTCCGACTTGAAATCCACTCATCATTGGTATCCATAATCTGAGCTAAGTCGTGATTTGTAACCACTTGCTCTGGCACATAATGAGCAACCTGGCTTATTTTTGCAAAAGCCATTATTTCAAATCCTCCAAAAATTGATAAAGATTGGTCAAACCTTTGCTCATAACATCAATTTCTTCCTTACTCATACCATCAATGATTTTTTCAACCATGGCCTTGTGGAAGCGTTTATGTAGCCTATGAACCAAGCGACCCTTCTTTGTCAAATGTAGATGCACCACACGACGATCCTGCTCTGAGCGAATGCGTTCAATGTAACCCTTGCGTTCGAGATTATTCAAACTAGTCGTAACTGTCCCAAGAGTCACCATCAACTCTTTTGACACTTGACTTGGTGTCACGTCTGGGAATTTCCCAATCACATCAATCGTATGCATTTCTTTGATGGAGATATCCTTGAAACGACTACCTCTCAAGCTCACTTCCTCAATGACAAGGACATTGTTAAATATAGATGTTAAATATTCATTAATTCGTTGGTAGTCCATTTTTCATATCCCTCCTTCTCAAAAAAACTTTTACAATCAAAACATTTGACAAGAGAATTATATCAAAGTTCAAAGAATGATGCAAGTATTTTTTTATTTTCCTGTAAATTTAGGTCTTCTTCTCTCCGAATGAGCTCGCACTCCTTCTTTGAAATCCTCTGTTTGAGCTAAGGATTCCTGTAGGTTCAGTTCTAAAGTAGCGTAATCCTGCCAGTCTTTAAATTGGCTCTCCCAAACCAACTTCTTAATGGCAGCATAGGAATTACTTGAACCACGTCTTAATTTTTTAAGAAGCTGTTCTCTCGTCTTTTCAAGTTTATCAGCTTCAGAAACGCGGTAAACCAATCCCCATTCTAGGGCTTTTTCTGCGGTCAAAGCCTCACCTGTCATGGCTAATTGAGTTGCACGCGTCACACCGATACTGCGACTCAAGAGATGAACTCCCCCTGCATCTGGAGCCAAGCCAACGCCAACAAAGGCTTGGATAAACTTAGCCTTATCCGTCGCCAGACAGAAATCTGCCGCAACAGCCATATTCGCTGCGGCACCTGCAACAGCACCGTCAACTTCCATTAAAACAGGCTTTGCAATTTGCTTGATTTTATAAGAAATAGCATTGACCAACTCTGCGATTTTTGTCAATGATGGAATATCATCCTCATCCACTGCCCGCTTCATCTCTACCAAATCTCCCCCAATAGAGAAGACTTTGCCATTCGCGTTGATTAAGACAAAATGCACAGCTGAATCCTCTTCCGCCAGAGTCAAGGCTTCTAAAATTTCCTCACACATAGGAATATGAAAACCATTCGCGACCTCAGGACGATTCAAGGTAAGGATTGCCAAATCCTCTTCAAGCTGATAAATAATGTGTTCCATCTGGACTCCTTTTTATTTTATAAGCAGTTTAAATTATTTTATTTCCAAAGTATATCTTGTTTAGGAGCAGAAAGCAATAAAAAATCGACTAAAAGTGTCTCAGCCGATTAGAAAGGCTCGCTTTATCCTAGAAAGCATCTTATTTTCTTCATTGAAAAAAGGCTTTCTTTCTGCTATAATCGTATAAAATACTTACTTTAGGAGTTCTTATGAAAGTTGTTAAATTTGGAGGTAGCTCTCTTGCCTCTGCTGGTCAATTAGAAAAAGTTTTAAACATCGTTAAAAGCGATCCAGAGCGTCGTTTTGTCGTCGTTTCTGCGCCTGGTAAACGCAATGCTGAAGATACTAAGGTTACGGATGCCTTGATTAAATACTACCGCGACTATGTTGCTGGTAACGATATTAGCAAGAGTCAAAACTGGATTATCGACCGCTATGCTGCTATGGTTAGTGAACTAGGGCTTAAACCAGCTGTGCTAGAAAAAATTTCAAAAAGCATTCGTGCCTTGGCCACTCTTCCTATTGATGAAAATGAATTTCTCTACGATACTTTCCTAGCAGCCGGTGAAAACAACAATGCCAAATTGATCGCTGCCTACTTTAATCAAAATGGGATTGATGCACGCTATGTGCACCCTAGAGAAGCTGGTATTGTGGTCACAAGTGAACCTGGTCACGCTCGCATCATTCCATCAAGTTATGACAAGATTGAAGAATTGACAAATACAAATGAAGTCCTTGTCATTCCTGGTTTCTTTGGAGTTACCAAGGAAAATCAAATCTGTACCTTCTCACGTGGAGGATCAGACATTACAGGTTCTATCATTGCTGCCGGTGTTAAGGCCGATCTCTATGAAAACTTTACGGATGTTGATGGTATCTTTGCAGCCCACCCTGGTATTATCCACCAACCACACTCGATTCCTGAGTTGACCTACCGTGAAATGCGTGAGTTGGCCTATGCAGGATTCTCAGTTCTTCATGACGAGGCCCTTCTACCTGCCTACCGTGGAAAAATTCCTCTCGTTATCAAGAATACCAACAACCCTGACCATCCAGGTACTCGTATCGTTCTAAAACATAGTAGTGACAAATTCCCAGTTGTGGGAATTGCTGGTGACTCCGGCTTTGTAAGCATCAACATGTCGAAATACCTTATGAACCGCGAGGTTGGATTCGGCCGCAAGGTTCTGCAAATCCTTGAAGACCTTAACATCGGCTGGGAACATATGCCAACAGGTATCGACGATCTTTCAATCATTCTCCGTTCTCGCGAACTAACTCCTATCAAGGAAGAAGAAATCCTTCGTCAGTTGGTTCAAAAGGCTGAGGTGGACCATGCAGAAATCGAACACGACCTTTCTATCATTATGATTGTTGGAGAAAAGATGAAGAGTCATATCGGAGTAACTGCTACTGCAACTCGCGCTCTATCTGAAAATAAGATCAATATCCAGATGATGTCTCAAGGTTCTAGTGAAGTTTCTATCATGTTCGTTGTCAATAAAGACCAAGAAAAAGCAGCAATTAAAGCCCTCTACAATGCCTTTTTCGGCGAAAGTAAGGAAGACTAATCATGGCCCAATCTCTTAACAAAACAGTGCTTCTCAGCACGACAGGCACTTCCTACCTCTCTATCGCTGGGAAAGTTGGGAAATTCCTGGTCGGAGATCAGGCCTTAGAATTTTACCCCGATGTCAATGTCGAACAATTTATCCAGATTCCTTGGAGCCATATCAACCAGATTGGAGCCAATGTCACTGGGAGGAAAATCAGTCGCCACTTCGAAGTCTTTACAGACAAAGGAAAATTCCTCTTTGCTTCAAAAGATTCAGGTGCCATTCTCAAAATTGCTCGTGAAAAACTGGGGAATGACAAGGTCGTCAAACTTCCGACCCTGATTCAGACAATTGGTCAAAAATTTAAAAATCTATTTGCAAAAAAGTAGAAACTTTAGTATAATCATAGCAACGGATAAGTAGGTTATCTTCTTCTTTCAGAAAGTCTGCGGGTGCTGCGAGCAGATAGGAGGGATAGGTGAAATTCTACCGTTAGTAACAATTACATACACAATCAAGTGCACACCTGTGAAGTTGGATGGAACCGTGGCCCTGCCACTCCAACGCTTTGTCAGGTGTGCTTTTTTCATAAAGGAGTTCTTATGTTAGATATCAAACGTATTCGTACAGATTTTGATGCTGTCGCAGAAAAATTAGCTACACGTGGTGTAGATGCTGCTATCTTAAACGAGATGAAAGAAATCGATGCTAAACGTCGTGATATTTTAGTCAAGGTTGAAACTCTCAAGGCAGAACGTAACACAGTTTCTGCTGAGATTGCCCAAGCTAAGCGCAACAAGGAAAATGCAGATGACAAGATTGCTGCCATGCAAACTCTATCTGCTGAGGTCAAAGCCTTGGATGCTGAATTGGCAGACATCGATGCTAAATTGACAGAATTTACAACGACTCTTCCTAACATCCCAGCTGACAGTGTTCCTGTTGGGGCTGACGAAGACGACAATGTGGAAGTTCGCCGTTGGGGTACTCCACGCGAGTTTGACTTTGAGCCAAAAGCTCACTGGGATCTTGGTGAAGACCTTGGTATCCTTGATTGGGAACGCGGTGGTAAGGTAACAGGAGCTCGTTTCCTCTTCTATAAAGGTCTCGGTGCTCGTTTGGAACGTGCTATCTACAACTTTATGTTGGATGAGCATGGAAAGGAAGGCTATACGGAAGTCATCACGCCTTACATGGTTAACCACGATTCTATGTTTGGTACTGGTCAATATCCAAAATTCAAGGAAGATACTTTTGAACTCAGCGACAGCAATTACGTCCTTATTCCTACAGCTGAAGTTCCTCTAACAAACTACTACCGTGATGAAATCCTTGACGGCAAAGACCTGCCAATTTACTTCACTGCTATGAGTCCTTCATTCCGTTCTGAGGCTGGTTCAGCTGGTCGTGATACTCGTGGCTTGATTCGTTTGCACCAATTCCACAAGGTTGAAATGGTTAAATTTGCCAAGCCAGAAGAATCTTACGAAGAATTGGAAAAAATGACAGCCAACGCTGAAAACATTCTTCAAAAACTTAACCTTCCATACCGTGTCGTTGCTCTCTCTACTGGAGATATGGGCTTCTCAGCTGCCAAGACTTACGACTTGGAAGTTTGGATTCCAGCCCAAAATACTTACCGTGAAATCTCAAGCTGTTCAAACACAGAAGATTTCCAAGCCCGTCGTGCCCAAATCCGTTACCGTGATGAAGCAGATGGCAAGGTGAAATTGCTCCATACCTTGAATGGTTCTGGACTTGCAGTTGGACGTACAGTGGCTGCTATTCTTGAAAACTACCAAAATGCAGATGGTTCTGTGACCATCCCAGAAGTTCTTCGTCCATACATGGGTGGGGCTGAAGTTATCAAACCATAAAAAATAAGGTTTAGCTATTTCTAGCTAGACCTTTTTTCGTAACCAAATCAGATAAGCGCCTAATACAAAGAGTAAAATAATTAAGCAAATAGCGGTTTCAGCCACTACCAAATAATCCAAAAATGGAAGTTTCAAGATTCCCTGAGCCATCTTAAGCGAAGTAGCTGTGATAATGGTCGGGAAAGTGAGGGCTGAGAAGGCTGGTTGAAAGCCTTGCTTTAAAATATTGGGTAGGCGAGTTAAAACAAAGAAAAAGAAGGATTGAGAAGCCAAAATCATAACGATTAAGAGCCAAGTTGGTAGACTCTCTCCTCCAACTCGAACTAGAGAAGCCAAGAGTAGAGAGAAGGGAGCGCAATAGATTCCTTCTTGTCCAAGCAAGGCTAGTGGGAGTGGATGTTTCTTTAAATCGCTATAAATAAGGGGATAGAGATAGAAGGTCAAGAGAAAACCAAAACTCAAGGTCGCATAGGCAATTTCGATGATGCCTACCAGAGGATAGGTCAAGGCAGCCACCGCTATCCCCACATAGAGAACCGTCCAGCTAGGAGTCGCATGAACCCTACGACCTGGACAGGCAAACTTGATGGTGAAATCAGCAATCAAGGCCAAGTCCAAGAGAAATGAAAACCACCAGAGCCCTTGCGCTACCAAAGGAAGATGAGGGAATACGCGAAAGACATAAGTTGATAAAATCATCCCAGCCATGGGAAAGGTCGCCATCCCTGACAAAAGAGGAGGCTTGGTCAACTCTTGCTTGCTTTCCTTCCAATTAAAGAGATGAAGAATCAGAAAGTAAATCCACAAAATCAAACCTGTCAGACTCAACAGATGGGACAGAACCGGCAACGTATCTAAAATAAGATTTCCAGCTCCTGCCAAACCTAGCAAACAACCTGAAAATACTAAGGGGAGTTTTTTCATCCTAACCTCCAATAATCATGTTAGTTTCAGTATAGCATAAAAGCGCTTAAATGAGGAGATAAAAAACGAAGTCCGATGATTTCAGACTTCATTTTACTCAGATATGAATTAAGCATAAGGTTGCAATTCTGGGTTAATTGGTGTATTGGCTAGATTGTTGGCATAGTTACAGAGGCTTGCTAGACTGACACCAAGAACCACATCCAAGGCATTTTGTTGGCTATAACCAGCTTCTAAAAACTCAGCTAAGGCTTCATCTCCTACACGACCCTTGGTATTGATAACTGCCAAGGTAAACTTAGCTAGGGTGTCCAATTTAGGATCTGTTTCAATTGGAGTACGATTGCGAAGGGCTTGAAGCAGATCATCATTCATCTGGATTTGTTTGATTGAAAAGGCTGTGTGACCTGCAACACAGAAGGCACAACCATTGGTCACGGCTGCCGTGATTTGCACGACTTCGCGCTCAACGGGTGTCAGGCTATTGCGACGGTTGATAGCTCCGACAGTACGGTAAGCCTCTAAAGCAGTGGGTGCATTAGCCAAGAGACCGATTAGGTTGGGAATATAGCCATTGTTATCTTTTTCTACTGTTTCAAGAACTTCTTTCACTTCTGCTGGTGCTGATTCGACTGTATGAATTGTAAATGTTGTCATCATAAAACCTCTTTTCATGTTGTTGAAATCTAGTCTATCACAGATTCTATACCTTGTATAATATATATTTTAAATTACACTGATAGAAATTTTTTATGAAAGCAAAAAATCACACGAGCTGTGTGATTTCATTATTTATCAAAATACTTTTTAGTTTCAGCAATAACGACTGGCGATAAAACTAAGAGAGCAATCAAGTTTGGTAGTGCCATCAAGGCATTGACAATATCTGCGATAATCCAGACCATATCCAACTCGATAAATCCTCCCAGCAAGACCATGAACACAAAAACCACACGGTAGAGCCAGATAAAGCGAACCCCAAAGAGGAACTCGAAACAACGTTCTCCGTAATAGTTCCAACCTAAAATCGTCGTAAAGGCAAAGAGTACAAGGAAGATGGTCAAGAGAGCAGGTCCAAAGTGTGAAAAGACTGTTGAGAAGGCTGACTGAGTCAAGGCAACCCCATTTAAGTCGCCACTCCAAACACCAGTCACCAAGATGGTCAAACCAGTCAGAGTACAGATAATGAGGGTGTCAATAAAGGTTCCTGTCATGGAAATCAAGCCTTGCTCTACTGGTTCGTTTGTCTTAGCTGCAGCAGCTGCAATGGGAGCAGAACCCAGACCAGATTCGTTTGAGAACACACCACGCGCAACACCATTTTGAATAGCCATCCGAATGCTAGCACCGGCAAATCCACCTACCGCAGCAACCGGACTAAAAGCGGATGTCAAAATTAGAGTGATTGTAGCAGGGATTTTCCCGATATTAAAGAAAATAACTGTAAGAGTTCCCAAAATATAAATAATAGCCATAAAAGGAACAACAGTAGTTGAAACCTTAGAAATGGACTTGAGTCCACCAAAGACTGCAATCGCTACAAATACAGACAACACAAGAGCAGTGATAGCTGGCGAAATAGTCGTTGTATTCTGGATAGATTCTGTAATCGAGTTGACTTGGGTAAAGGTTCCGATTCCCAACAAAGCTACTAGCACACCTGCTAGGGCAAAGAAGATGGCAAGTGGTCGCCACTTTTCTCCCATCCCTAGAAGGATATAGTGCATGGGACCTCCCGCTACTGCACCATGATCATCCTTGGTACGGTATTTAATCGCCAAGAGTCCTTCCGCATACTTGGTAGCCATTCCAAAGAAAGCGGCCATCCACATCCAAAAGAGAGCTCCTGGTCCACCGACCTTGATAGCCGTCGCCACTCCGATAATATTTCCCGTACCAACTGTCGCTGCTAGGGCTGTACACAAGGCCGCAAAGCTGGATACATCGCCATGCCCCTTGTCCTTAGTAAAAATAAGCTGGAAGGCCTTAGAGAGACGCAAAACCTGCAAAAGTCCTAAACGGGCAGTTAGGTAAATCCCTGTTCCGACCAATAGAATCAAGAGGGGTGGACCCCAAGCAAAAGCATCAATTGATTTAAGCAATTCTAACATTTCCTTCTCCTATCTTTTCAACCCCAAAAGAAAGAGCACATGCAAGATACATGTACTCTGGAATGCTTAGATAAATGCTAAAAAGCGGTCTATCCTAGCTCTGTCCTTTTACCTGAGAGTTTGAGCAGTTGCCTGCCTTGCCCCTTCGGTGCCTTTACGGTCTCTCCAGAGTTCCGTCCATTTACAGTCATGGAAAATCAAACGATTCCCCACTTCTATTAAACTTCATTCGGTGTTGGTATTTAATTGATTCTTATTTTACAAAAAATGTTGGCTTTTGTCAATGTGTTTATTAGTAAAAATTAGTTCAACAGTTTTTACTTTATAAAGTCCAGAATACTGCTATCCTTTAAAAGTGACAATAGTTGCGCCACTCCCTCCAGCATTTTGTGGGGCATAGCCGAAACTCTTGACATGTTTGTTTCTTTGTAGGTATTTGGTGACACCTTCACGGATGACACCTGTTCCGATACCATGGATGATATCAACTTGAGCCATATTATTAAGCAAGGCTTGATCGATAAAGGCATCTAGCTCATTCATGGCCTCTTCATAACGTTTGCCTCGAAGGTCCAGTCTGGCTTGTGGGCCACGACCAGAAGTTCGTTTCACGACATTGACTTGTTTCTTCTTGACTTGCTTTTCTTGCTGGGCTTGAACAAGGTCAAATTCTTTCTCTTCCAAGGTCATCTTAATCAAGCCGACTTGGGCTTCCCAGCGGCCGTCCTTAAGTTGACTGGCCAGGGTACCACGCTGTCCATAACTGAGAACCACGATATCATCTCCCACCTTTGGAGCTCGTTTTTTCTTGGCCTTTTGAAGAACCTTATTTTTAGACAAATCTACTTTTTCAGGAGCCAATTTTTTCAGCTTGGCCTTGGCTTCTATGATTTCATGGGGTTTAAGTTGAGATTTGCTGTGGAGATTTTTGAGAATCTGGTCACTCTCACTGAGGGCCATGTCCACAATCTCACTAGCTTGTTCACGCGCCTTGTTAAGCTCGGTTTCCTTTTCACGATTGAGCTCGTTGTAAAGTTTTTTTAGCGCACGGTTCATCTTGAGATTTTCTTGCTCCACCTCACGGATATTGTCCAAGCGTTTGCGGCTTTCCAGCGTCTGCTCTTCCAGCTGCTCAATGATACGATTGACATCATTATCTTGATCGACCTGCTGACTGGCATCCCCTACGATAACTTCAGATAGACCTAGACGTTTAGCAATTTCAAAGGCATTGCTTCGGCCAGGAACACCCTGCATAAAGCGATAGGTCGGGCGAAGAGTTGCGGTATCAAACTCCATGCTGGCATTTTGCACAAAGGCTGTCTCAATACCGTAGGCCTTGAGTTCTGGATAGTGGGTGGTCGCCATGGTCTTGACTTGACGCAGGCGAAGGTCCTCCAGAATAGCCATGGCGAGAGCTGCTCCCTCTTGAGGATCTGTACCAGCTCCTAACTCATCCAAGAGTAAGAGTGAATGTTGATTGACCTTGCCAAGAATATCCACAATATTGGTCATGTGACTAGAGAAGGTAGACAAACTCTGCTCAATAGACTGCTCATCGCCAATATCAGCAAAGATTTCTTCAAAAATACCAACACGACTTCCCTTATCTGCTAAAATCGGCAAACCAGACTGAGCCATCACCTGTGTCAAACCCAGAGTTTTAAGCATGATGGTCTTACCACCTGTATTGGGACCTGTAATGACAATGGCTGTTAAATCTTGTCCAAAGTGGACATCATTTGCGACGGCATTTTTGACCAAAGGATGGCAGACATGGAGCAGTTGAATCTCCTGATTTTCTGACATCTGGGGAACGACCGCTTGCCTTTCTTGGATAAAGCGGACCTTGGCACGAATCAAGTCCAGATGGCCGATAATCCAAGCGTCATTGGCAATCTCAGCCGCATGAGGGCGGACACGCTCAGAAATTTCTTGGAGAATGCGAAGCATTTCATAGCGCTCATCTGCTCGCAAACTGGCAATTTCTTCGCTCAGTTTGACCACCTCACGGGGTTCGATATAGACGGTATTTCCACTAGCAGAAATATCATGAACGACACCTGCAATCTTATTGCGGTAGGTGTTTTTGACTGGTAAAACCTGACGACCATTTCTGCTGGCAACAATCCCTTCTGTCAACATCTGCGCTTTTTGTTTGAGCAAATCTTGCAAGACATCGCGGACCTGACTCTCGCTATCATGGATTTTTCGACGGATGCGCGCCAATTCTTCACTGGCAAAATTTTCAATGAAACCTGCATCATTAAAGGCTTGGAGATTTCCTTGTAATTGCGGAAAATCGTGTAATTTTTCAAACCAAAGGGCTAATTCTTCCAAGCTGACATTTTCCAGATTGGCATAAAAACTTTGCAGCTCTCGGCTAGACAGAAGCACGCGCTTTAAGAGCAGGAACTCCTCAATATTGAGGTCTGCGCCCATCTCCAATCGCTTGCAGACTCCTGCAATTTCCTTAGTTGCGAGAATGGTAAAATGCGGTTGCTCGACAAAAAGAGCCTGCATTTCCTTCATCTCAGCAAAAGCCTGTTTGATTTTATCTGCTTTGGCAGTCGGAGCCAGCTGTCTCAATTGCTCCAAGCCCTGCTCGGTCAACAAATGAGGTTCAAACAAGGCCTTGACCTTATTGAACTCTAATGTTTCTAATATTTTCTTATTCATCTTTATTTCCTTGTCTTTGAATGTCTAGGTGTGGTAGCTTTTTACATTCTGATAGATTCTAGTCAATCTGTAAACAAAGGGCTAGGAAAATTCCTGCCCTTTTTATCCGATTAAATTTGTCACCCAGATTTGTTTGAGCCAACTGGTTGTTACTGGTATGCTCTGGATGATGTGTTTTGCGACGATACTCTTTTCAAGAGGATTTTGAATAGCTGCCATTGGGATGGTCGCCAAGATGGTCAAGGCCATTTGCAAGACAAATAAGGTCACCAACATGGACAAGATCCCTGCTGAAACTTGGAACAACTTGCCACCCAGTTTTTTACTAGGAAGTAAGTGTAAGAGGAGACCAAGCAAACGACCGATGCTATAAACAATCCCAAATACAAGTAAGTAGCCGATACCTGCATAAAAGACCTTATCCAACTGAAAGAGTTGATCCGATGGGAAAAAGAAAGTTCCCTGACCTTCCTGCGGATTTGCATAAGGAAGCAACAAATGAAATTTCTCTCCCAGTCCCTTATAAAACTGACCAGCCACAAAAGCCGATGCCATGGCTGAAATCAGGTAATAAACTTGTAAGAGCAGGCCTCTCCGATAGCCGATATAAAATCCCCAAGCCAAGACCAATAGAAGAAGGAGTGAAATCATAAGGAATCCTCAATCTTGCTCTGCTCTTGCTTACAAGTCACGAGTTTGTGACGGAGTTCTTCTAACTCTTGCTCCTTATCATCAAATTCAATCTCACGGCTGAGCTGAGTTGATAAACAGTTGACTGCCAACAAAAGAGCGATCGTTTCATCGTCTGCACTAGGCATTTGTTCTTTAATTGCTTGGTATTTTTCTGTCGCAACCTTGGCGATTTCCTCCATAAAGAGATTATCATGCTCGCTTGTCAAGGTTAACGTTTTTTTCCCGAATGTAAATTTGAATCGATTTAGATTTGCCATAAAATTCACCTCACGATATTATACCAAAATTCGCTAATTTTGTCAGTTTTTACAAATTTGCCTGCTTTTATGGTACAATAGAAACTATGGCAAGTATAACACTCACACCAAGTGAAAAGGAGATTCAGGCTTTTCTTGAACACTATCAAACCAGTCTGGCTCCCAGTAAGAATCCCTATATCCGCTACTTTTTGAGACTACCTCAAGCAACGGTTTCTATCTATACTTCTGGAAAGGTCTTGCTTCAGGGTGAAGGAGCTGAGAAATACGCTCGTTTCTTTGGCTATCAAGTTGTAGAGGAAACCAGCGGGCAAAATCTCCCTTTAATTGGGACAGATGAGGTGGGAAATGGTTCCTACTTTGGTGGGCTTGCAGTTGTGGCTTCCTTTGTCACACCTGACCAGCATGCCTTCTTGCGAAAACTCGGTGTGGGGGATTCTAAAACTCTGACCGACCAAAAGATCCGTCAGATTACCCCTATTCTCAAGGAAAAAATCCAACATCAGGCACTGCTTCTCTCACCAAGCAAGTACAACGAGGTCA
Source organism: uncultured Streptococcus sp. (assembly GCA_963525985.1). GTDB lineage: Bacteria > Bacillota > Bacilli > Lactobacillales > Streptococcaceae > Streptococcus. The sequence goes on from CAURMD010000004.1 coordinate 39,864, forward strand.
TCGGAGACCGCTACAATGCTGTTTCTGTTAAGGTAGCCCTCCATAACCAGGCTATCTATCTCCTTCTTCAAAAAGGCATTCAGCCTGAGAAAATTGTGATTGATGCCTTTACCAGTGCTAAAAATTATGACAAGTACTTGACACAAGAGGCCAATCGTTTCAGCAATCCTATCAGCTTAGAAGAAAAGGCTGAGGGCAAATACTTGGCTGTCGCAGTTTCTTCTATCATTGCGCGTGATCTCTTTCTGGAAAATCTTGAAAATCTAGGACGAGAACTGGGCTATCAACTTCCAAGTGGAGCTGGAACGGCTTCTGATAAGGTAGCTAGCCAGATTTTGCAAGCCTATGGTATGCAGGGACTCAACTTCTGCGCCAAACTGCACTTTAAAAATACTGAAAAAGCGAAAAAACGCTTAGAAAGGTAAATTATGAATTCATTTAAAAATTTCCTAAAAGAGTGGGGATTATTCCTCCTGATTCTGTCATTACTAGCTTTGAGCCGTATCTTTTTTTGGAGTAATGTCCGCGTAGAAGGACATTCCATGGATCCTACCCTAGCGGATGGCGAAATCCTCTTTGTTGTCAAACACCTCCCTATTGACCGTTTTGATATCGTGGTTGCCCATGAGGAAGATGGCAATAAGGACATCGTCAAACGTGTTATCGGAATGCCTGGCGACACCATCCGTTACGAAAACGATAAACTTTACATCAATGACAAAGAGACAGATGAGCCTTACCTAGCAGACTACATCAAACGTTTCCAAGATGACAAACTCCAAAGCACATACTCAGGCAAGGGCTTTGAAGGAAATAAAGGAACTTTCTTTAGAAGTATCGCTCAAAAAGCCCAAGCCTTCACAGTCGATGTCAACTACAATACCAACTTTAGCTTTACAGTTCCAGAAGGAGAATACCTTCTCCTCGGAGACGACCGCTTGGTTTCGAGCGACAGCCGCCACGTAGGTACTTTTAAAGCAAAAGATATCACAGGGGAAGCTAAATTCCGCTTCTGGCCAATCACCCGTATCGGAACATTTTAAGAGACCTAAGAGGCCGAGAATCACCAATCTCAGCCTCTTCTTCTATCGTGATAATATGATTATTCACTATCCAGTTTGATTAAGATAGAAACAAAGTTATACTCAATGAAAATCAAAGAGCAAACTAGGAAGCTAGCCGCAGGTTGCTCAAAGCACTGCTTTGAGGTTGTAGATAGAACTGACGAAGTCAGTAACATATATACGGCAAGGCGAAGCTGACGTGGTTTGAAGAGATTTTCGAAGAGTATTAACTCTCACCTATTTATGCAAAGGAATCTTATGGAAGTTTATTTTTCAGGAACCATTGAACGGATTATTTTTGAAAATCCCAGCAATTTTTATCGCATCCTCCTCCTAGAAATCGATGATACGGACGCAGAGGATTTTGATGATTTTGAAATCATTGTCACTGGCACTATGGCTGATGTAATTGAGGGAGAAGACTATACGTTTTGGGGACAAATTGTCCAGCACTCCAAGTATGGGGAACAACTGCAAATCAACCGTTATGAACGTGCAAAACCAACTAGCAAGGGCTTGGTCAAGTACTTTTCAAGTAGCCATTTCAAGGGAATTGGTCTCAAGACAGCTCAGAAAATAGTGGACACCTATGGCGACAATACCATTGACGAAATTTTGCAACACCCAGAAAAGTTAGAAGGCATCGCAGGACTATCTGCCAAAAATCGCGAGGCTTTCGTCTCCACTCTCCGTCTCAACTACGGAACGGAGATGGTTTTGGCCAAACTAGCCAACTACGGCATTCCCAATAAACTAGCCTTTCAAATTCAAGACTTTTACAAGGAAGAAACCCTTGATGTGGTTGAAAATTATCCCTACCAGCTGGTCGAGGATATCAAGGGTTTAGGCTTTACTATTGCTGACCAATTAGCGGAGGAACTAGGCATCGAAAGTCAGGCTCCTGAGCGCTTCCGTGCCGGTCTAGTTCATAGTCTTTTTCAGGCCTGTATGGAAACAGGGGACACCTATGTTGAAGCACGGGATTTGCTAGAACAAACCCTTACTCTCCTTGAGTCTTCCCGCCCCATAGAACTGGATCCCAGCCAAGTAGCTCAAGAGCTCTCCTACCTGATCGAAGAAGACAAGGTTCAGCAGATTGATACCAAAATCTTTGATAACAGCCTCTTTTTCGCTGAGGAAGGCATCCGCAGTCACTTGGTTCGTATCCTTGAAAAAGGAAAACAGAAGAGCCAGGATTTAGAAACCATTCAAAAACATATCACTACTGTCGAGGAAGAACTGGGGATTGAGTATGATAGCATTCAAAAACAAGCTATCTGCGACGCTATCCAGAACAAGGTCTTTATCCTGACAGGTGGGCCTGGTACTGGTAAGACAACTGTTATCAATGGGATCATCGCTGTTTATGCCCTTTTAGAAGGACTTGACCTCAGGAAAAAAAGCAACCTACCTATTCTTCTTGCTGCTCCAACTGGTCGAGCCGCTCGGCGCATGAATGAATTGACAGGCTTGCCTAGCGCTACCATACATCGCCACTTAGGAATGACAGGTGATGATGATACCAGCCATCTGGAAGATTATCTGGATGCTGACTTTATCATCGTGGATGAATTTTCTATGGTGGATACTTGGCTGGCCAATCAACTCTTCTCCAACATCTCTTCTAACAGTAAAATACTCATCGTGGGTGACAGCGACCAGCTACCTTCTGTCAGCCCTGGACAGGTTCTAGCGGATCTGCTTCATATTCCCTTGATTCCTCAGACTCGCTTGGAAAAAATTTACCGGCAAAGCGAAGAATCAACCATCGTCACCCTAGCTAGTCAGATTCGACAGGGGATCTTGCCAGCTGATTTCACCCAGAAAAAAGCAGACCGTTCCTACTTTGAAATTGCTAGTGGCCATATTCCTGCCACCATTGAAAAGATCTTAGGCGCTGCCCTCAGAAGTGGTATTCCTGCCCGTGATATCCAAGTTCTGGCTCCCATGTACCGAGGGACTGCAGGGATTGATGCTATCAATCAGCTCATGCAAGACCTGCTAAACCCACCACAAAAAGATCAACTCAGTTTTGAAGCTCCCCAGTGCCACTATCGTAAGGGAGACAAGGTCATTCATTTGGTCAACGATGCTGAAATCAATGTCTTTAATGGAGATTTAGGAGCCATCACAGACCTGATTCCTGGTAAATACACCGAGTCGAAACAAGATGAGATTGTCATTGATTTTGATGGCAACGAGGTCTCTTACCCACGTAACGAATGGTACAAGATTCGCTTGGCCTATGCCATGAGTATCCATAAGTCACAGGGAAGTGAGTTCCCTGTTGTCATCCTACCTATCACTAGTGCTAGTAGGCGTATGCTGGAGCGAAATCTCATCTATACAGCCATTACACGCGCCAAAAGCAAACTTATCTTACTAGGTGAATTACAGGCCTTCGACTATGCTACCCAACATATCGGAACTGCCCGAAAAACCTATCTGATTGAACGCTTCAGTGATTTAATTGAAAATATTGAAGAAAATAAACAATCTGTCTCTGAAACAGTAACATCAAGTACCTCTGAACAATCCTACATCCTAACCGAAGAAAACTGGGACAGCATCCCAGCCATGATTGGAATTACAGACGCAGACCTCAAAGAGATTTTTGGAAAATAGTGCATAAGAAAACCCACCTAGTCAGGTGGGCTTTTTATCTTTTAAGATTATTTTACTGTTGCTGTGCTTGTAATCAATTCAACAGCTTTTTTGATTGTGATATCGTGTTTCAACATATCAGCTGAAAGCAAGCTTTGTACTTGAGCAACTTCCATGTTGTAGTCTGCTGCCAATTGCTCAACTTCTTTTTGGATTTCTTCTTCTGAAGCGTCAAATCCTTCAGCTTTGGCAACTGCTTCGATAACAAGGTTAGTCTTAGTACGTGACTCAGCTTCTGCTTGGTATTGATTGTGAAGGTCTTCTTGAGTAGTTCCAGTGATTTGGAAGTACATGTCAGGGTTGATACCTTGACGTTGCAAGTTTCCAAGGAATTCATTTACTGAGCGGTGAACTTCTTCGTGAATCATTTCTTCTGGAAGTTCTACGATTTCAGCGTTTTCTACAGCTTTATCAATTGCTGCACCTTCAACTGCATCTTTGTAAGCTTCTTCTTTAGCAGCAGCCAATTCTTTGCGGTATTTTTCTTTCAATTCAGCAAGTGTTTCAACTTCTTCGTCGATGTCTTTTGCAAGCTCATCGTCAAGAGCTGGAACTTCTTTAGCTTTTACTTCGTGGATAGTTGTTACGAATTTAGCTTCTTTACCTGCAAGATCTTCTGCTTGGTAGTCTTCTGGGAATGTTACAACTACATCAACAGTTTCACCAGCTGAGTGACCTACTAATTGGTCTTCGAAACCAGGGATGAATTGACCTGAACCAAGTCCAAGTGAGAAGTTTTCACCTTTTCCGCCATCAAATTCAACACCGTCGATAGAACCAACAAAGTCGATGACAACAGTGTCGCCGTTTTCAGCAGCAGCTTCTTTGATAACCAATTCAGCCAAGTTGTTGCGTTCGCGTTCGATACGCTCTTCAACGTCAGCATCAGTTACTTCTTTTTCTACATCAACTGATACTTCAAGGTTTTTGTAGTCACCCAATTTTACTTCAGGTTTTGTAACAACTTCAGCAGTGATAACCCAGTCTTGACCTTTTTCCATTGAAGTTACGTCAATTTTTGGTTGTGCAACGACTTCAAGACCAGCTTCTTTTACAGCTGCTTCATAAGCGTTTGGCAAAAGAGCGTTCATAACGTCTTGATAAAGTGATTCTTCACCAAATTTTTTGTCGAAGATAGGACGTGGAAGGTGACCTTTACGGAAACCTGGAACATTAAGAGATTTCTTCACTGAGTTGAAGACACGATCCAATTCTGGTTTAATTTGGTCTTGAGAGATAGTGAAAGTCAAGACACCACGGTTTGTTTCTTTGTTTTCAAATGATACAGACATTCTGTCATTTCTCCTTAAAATTTTTTAAATACAGTCTATTATAACATAAACGAGCGACTTTTTTCAAGTAATGACTGCGCTTTTCAATGATAGGGGGAGGTACGGTTTCTTCTTAGTTTTCTTTAGGATTCGAATATAATCTTATAAAAGATGTTTAATAATGGCTGATTACAGTAAAAAACGAATCGCCCACACATCCCTCATTAGGCGATTCGTTTTGTATTATTTAACCACAAGAACCTTGTAATATTCATACTTATTTGGCTGTGTAATCTTAATTTTTTGACCATAGAAACCATCGATTTCTTTGTCAAAATAATCTGAAAATCTTGATGGCAAGCGTTTCATCTTAAGAACCTCACCAGATTGGTCTGCATATACAAGGAAATGATAGTGGGTTGTAGACATACCGTCATCAATCAATACAAAGTAACCTGTTTTAAGCTTACCTTGTCCATTATCTAAATGGTATAGTTTATTGTTATTGATTGTGAAGTTAGTAGATGGAAGTCTAAGTCGTACACCTGGGTCTTCTAGATAAAGATCATTGCCAACTTTTTTGATTTCTGATCTAGTTGTCATCTCTGGAAGTGGTAATACTCTACGACCATCTGCTCCAAAGTAATATCGACCTGGTAGATTTTGGAAATTACGAATAACAGCTTTAGGATCAATTTCTTGTCCTTCTTCTTTATTATCTACTAAAGCTAAGATTGTATTGGAAACTTGATCCCCATATTTGTCGGAAAACTTCTTGATTTCAGGCTTGATATACCAAGTGTTTTTAGCCACGATAACATCAGTAAAGTTATTTCCGTCAAATTTTGCTGTAATCAGATATTCATATCCATCGCCTAAACGAACAATGTCACCATTTTTATAAGGGCTATTTCGTAAAGTGAACATATGGCCATCCTTGCTGAGAATATAGCCTGTGCCATCACTAGAATTTACAACTCTATCAGAGGCCATTGCACCTGATTGTTCAAAATAATACCAATTATTATCTATGCACTCCCAACCTGTCTGCATAGAACCACTAAAACGAAGATAGTACCAAGTAGACCCTTCTTTGTACCAACCTGTACGCATGGCGCCACTATCTGCGAGCGAATACCAAGTGTTACCGTCTTTGAGCCAGCCTGTCTGCATTTTTCCAGAACCGTCAAAGTGGTACCAAGAACCAGCATTTTGTACCCATTTATTTTTAGCAAGACTGCCATCTTGAGAAAGATTCCAGTCAGAACCATTTTTAACCCAAGTATCTGCAGCCTGTGCTTGGTTGATAGACAAAAGCAGACCAGCACCTGCAAGCAAACCAAGTGTGAGTAGTTTAGATTTTTTCATAACTCTTTCCTCCTGTCATGAAAATTTAAAGTTGCTGTATGATTTTAACCTCCTTTTGGATTTTTTATATTTTATAATATATATGTTAATCTAAATATTTCTAACTCTATTTTACTCCCCTATAAAATGAATGTCAACAAATAACATAAAAACATTGTGAAAAAAATATTTTACCGTACTAGAACTACTTACTCACTTCTTGGTACTAAATTAAGTCATTTCTCCGATATTATTTTATATAACTACTAAAAATCCTCATGTCCCACCAAGTGGTGCTGAAAGGCATAGACCGCAGCTTGTGTGCGATCACTGACCTCAAGTTTGGCAAGAATGTTAGACACGTGCGTCTTGACCGTCTTGAGAGAGATAAAAAGTTCGTCTGCGATACGCTGATTTTCATAGCCCTTGGCAATGAGTTGGAGTACATCTCGCTCACGCGCAGTCAGGTCCTCATGTAGTTCTATGTGATTGCGGTGGTATTCGACCTTCTTGCTGACCTCTTGCTCAATGGCCAACTCGCCAGCAGCCACCTTACGGACAGCATGGAGCAATTCATCTGCGCTAGAAGTCTTGAGCATATAGCCACGAGCACCTGCATCTAAGACGGGCATGATTTTTTCATTGTCCAAGTAAGAAGTCACAATCAAAATCTTGGCTTCAGGCCATTCTTTGAGGATAACCAAGGTCGCATCAATTCCATTCATTTCAGGCATGACAATATCCATGACAATGACATCTGGACGCAATTCCAAGGCCAAGTCAATGCCTTGAGACCCGTTGGACGCCTCACCCACAACTTCCACATCGTCTTGGAGATCAAAGTAGCTTTTCAAGCCCAATCGGACCATTTCATGGTCATCCACCAGTAAAATTTTCATCTTTACTCCTTTATCATTCCTTATCTAGCAAGGGAATACGGATATCTACTGCCAGTCCTTGCTTGGGAGCTGTTAATAACTGAACCGTCCCTGCCATATCTTCAACCCGCTCTTTGATATTGCGGAGTCCATAACTCAAGTCGTCTAAACTACCCAACTGGAAACCAATCCCATTGTCCACCACCTTCAGTTGCAATTCAAAATCCGTCTGATAGAGATAGACATCCAAACAAGATGCCTGGGCATGGCGGAGGGTATTGCTGATCAATTCTTGCAGGATACGGAAGATATGCTCCTCGATTTTCTTAGGCAATTTCGTCACATTTTGCTTGAAACTAACATTTAGATCACTCTTGTCCTCAAGCTCTTTTAAGAGGATTTGAATCCCTTCAACCAGACTCTTCTGCTCCAGTTCAACTGGTCGCAAATGCAAGAGCAAGACCCGCAAATCCTTCTGGGCTGTTTCAAGGATGGCTGTAACACTCTGCAACTGGGTCTGCATCTTTTCTCTATCCAATTTCAAAGTCTGCTGGCTGACACCTGATAAAATCATGTGGGCCGCAAACAACTCCTGACTGACTGTATCATGCAAATCCCGAGCAATCCGCTTCCGTTCCTTCTCAATGATTTCCTCTTCCTGAGCAAGACTGTGATTTTCAGCTTTTTGAAGAGCTTCTGTCAAAAGGTTAAGTTTACCTGACAAGGACTTGAAACTGGCATCCAAATCTGGATCTGCAACCTGAACCACTTCTTGCCCTGCCAACAAACGCTTGAGATTGGCCTGCATTTTTCTTAGAGAAAGCTCTTCGACACCTCGCCAAAACAGAGCTAGGAGACAGGTCATGGACATGCTGAATACCAACAACAAAAAGACAAATTTTTCTGTTTTTTCGACATCGTGCAGAAAGATAGACCAGTCAAAGTCAAGGATTTCCAGCAAGCTGTGGGAGAAAAACAAGACAAATAATAAGGAGGTGAGAGCAATGATTATATAAGCTTGTTTTTTCATCCTCTGACCACCTCCACATCCCCAATCATAGTGGTCAAGAAAATCTTGACACTCTTGTTACTCTTAAGATAGTCTCTTGTTTCCTGATGATAGTGTTCATTGCGTAGGGCTCGCTTGGGCTGGTTGAAAAAAGTCAAATCACCATAGAGACAGTTAACGCTAAGACTGACTTCCACATCTACAGGTACAATGATTTTGGTCGTTCCTATCATCTTTCTGAGGATAATGACATTGTCATGATTGGTTAGGATAACCCTCTCCAGATGAATAGTGTCCTTGCCCATGAGGCGAAAGAGATTGATATCATCAAACTTGCAAGTCTGGTAGCTTGAAAAATGATGGAGATTGCCAAACCAACGATTTTTCTCCTTCTTAACCGTTACCACCTCTTCAAAAACCAAATTGGTCTGCTCTTTTTCCTGGTTCATCATCGGATAAAGAAGAAAGAGGCCGTATATAACCGCAACAAAAATAGCTAAAATCACAAAAGGATTGAGCATGACGATGAAAAAGAAGAGAATGGTTGCCACTACTAAAAGAAGGTTATTGCCCTCTTTACCAGTGTAATAGCGAATCAAAAGTAAAAAGAGGAATAGTATCAGCAGAAAACGCGAAAAATGCTCTGATACCATCAAAATCAGAGCTCCTGTCAAAAGACAGGCTTCGATAAATAAAAAGATTTTAAATTTTCTCATAGGTTCATCCTCTGCTTTCTATTTTATCACAATTCAAAAAAGTCACCTCGGTCTGAAGATGGAAAAAAGGCGGTGGTTACGCCTTTTTCATCTGATCTTTTGCTTCTTTTAATTTTCCATATAGAAGATAGTCTACTTTTTGCAGATCTGCTATGGTAGCACAATTAAGAGCACACATAATTAAGCGTAGATCTTCTTTCCAACCTTGGACAATGCTGATTACTTCTTCAACTGAATAGTTTTCAACCAATTCCAGAACGGTTCGTGACAATCCTACAGCCTTAGCACCAAAGACCAAGCACTTAATCATATCCAGCGGATTCCGAACGCCACCACTGACCAAGAGTTCAACCTTGTCTTTCCAGTCTTGGGCATTGAGAAGGGCTTGCATGGTAGACTGGCCCCATTGATTGAGATAATCACGCTGACCACTGCGACGGTTTTCGATATAGGCAAAGCTGGTGCCACCACGACCCGACAGGTCAAAGGTTCGAACGCCCAATTCATAGGCTCTCTCGATGGTCTTGACATCCATCCCAAAGCCCACTTCCTTTAGGACAATCGGAACAGGGATTTGCTTGCTATAGTCTGCTAGATTCGATTGCCAGCTTCTGAACTTCCTTTCTCCCTCTGGCATGAGTAATTCCTGCATGACATTGACATGCACCTGCAAGAGAAGAGGATTCATCTCTTCTACAGTCTGAAGTCCTAACTCGACAGACTTGTCCAATCCAATATTGGTTCCAAGAAGGAGATTTGGATGGCTAGACTTGACAGAAAAAGAGTCATCTGCTGGATCTTTGAGGGCTGCGCTATAAGAGCCCGTCACAAACAAAATCCCACAGGTTTCCGCCACCTGAGCTAATTTTTGATTGATTTCTTTACCTTTTTCACTCGCACCTGTCATGGCATTGATATAAAAAGGAAAATCCCACTTTCGACCAGCAAACTTTGTCGAAAGATCGATTTCATCCAGATCGTAAAGAGGCAGGGAAGAATGAATCAGCTCCACCTCATCAAAGCTATTATAGGAACTTTTCTGCTCAAGGGCATAGCGGATGTGCTCATCCTTACGATTTGTCGTCATGTCCTATCCTTTCTTGATATAAGAGCTCAATCCCCAGATCGGCCCAACGGTTTTTTAGGGTTTCAGTTGAGTGCGTATCAAAACTCAAGGCAATACCACAGTCACCACCACCAGCACCGCTACTCTTGGCAACAGCCTGCAAATCTTGACTGGCTTCTTTCAGTTGTCTGAGCGAAGGCGTGTAAATATCTGGGCTCAAGCCTTCTAAGAGCTTGCTGGCTACTTCTACTTGCTCGATAATTTTTTCTGATTTCCCCTGTTCCAAGGCTTCTACCAAAGTAGCTACCGTTTCTTTTGAGGAACTTAAAAAATTCTGATTGATATTTTGCTTGATTTGCTGGACCATGTGACTCGACACAGCCACTTCCTTGGTCCATCCCACTAGGAAATCACATGCTAAGGCAGGTTGTACGTGTGAGATTGAAAAGCCCCAATCACGCTCTAAAACTGTCGCCAACTTTTCTTCTTTTAGCCAAGCAGCTACCTGCTGGCGGTCAAATGACTGGTATAGAACCAATTCCTCTGCCACAATACAGGCAAGGTCTCCCATGGAGCCATTATCGCCTCGCTTGAGCAAGACCGCGCTAGCCAGCTTGAACAAGAGCTCCTGATCAACCGAAAGCTTATACAGAGCTAGCAGAGCCTTGATGACCAAAACAACGACACTACCGCTAGAACCTAGACCAAACTTTTTCCCTTCTCTTTCCATTTTTCCTCGGATTTCCAAAGAAAAAGGTCGCAAGGTCTGCCCACGATAAACGAGGAAATCTTCCACTAAAGCAATCGTTTCTTGAATCAAGCTATAGTCAGGATTTGGCATCAAATCCACTGCGTAATCAAACATATCCGAATAGATACGGTAACTATCAGAAAAAGCAATCTCGCCCTTCATATAGATAGGAATGTCCTTTATCAAGGCCAACTGCCCTGGTTCTAGAATAGCATATTCACCTGCCCAATAGAGCTTCCCGCAAGTTTTAACAGCAATCATCTTGGCTCAAATCCTTTGTTTTTGACACAATCAAGCGATAACGTTGACCGAAGATTTCTGATAAATGCTCCAAGTCTTTCTCCTGACAGAGAACCTTGACATTGGGACCAGCATCCATAGTAAAGTAACAAGCCTCTCCTTGCTCACGTAGCTGGCGAACAAAGTCCATGGCTTCATAAGAGGCATCCGTCAGATAAGAAAAGGCTGGTGATGCTGTTTTGGTCGTAGCGTGCATAGCCAGGGCATTTTCCTCAGTTAACTCCCCAACCTTGGCAAAGTCATTTTCCTTGAGATAAAGCAGCATATCCTGATAGTCCTTCTCAGACTGACGCACCCAGTCATCAAAGGTCGTCGAAGTTTCCACACAAAGTTTCATACCGTCACGGCTAGAAATTGGTTTTTTCTTGTCTTCTAGCACCAACATCATCATAGCTAGTTTCAAGTCTGTCTCTACAGGGTAAATTTCTCCACTATCCTTATCCCAAGCACCTAGTGGTCCATAAAAACTCCTAGAGGAAGAGCCTGATGCAAACTTAGCCTCCTGTGCCAACTGGCTCCGAGTCAATCCAAGCTGAAAATAAGCATTACAAGCCTTGACCAGGGCGGACAAACCACTAGAGCTTGAAGACAATCCCGCTGCGGTAGGCATATTGTTTTGAGTATCAATACGGACAAAGCCCTCACCAGCTGGACGGTAGCGGTCAATAATCTTACTCATCTTGGCATGCTCAGCCTCGTTTTGTAGCTGACCATTGATATAAAATTCATCAGAAGTCGCATCCGTCGGTAGAGATGACAAAGTCGTCTCCGTATACATATTTTCCAAAGTCAGAGAAATACTGCTAGTAGCAGGCACCATCTCTTTTTCTTTTTTCTTTCCCCAATATTTGATAATAGCAATATTTGCGTAAGAACGTACTGTTACAGGCTCTCTATCCATGTCTGAATAGCTCCTTTCTCTTCTAATCTTTCTGCTAGTTCTTGAGCTTGAGTCAAATTGGTTGCCAAGGCTATGATACAGCCTCCAAGCCCACCACCGCTCATCTTGGCACCCAGAGCACCATGGCTAAGAGCCGTTTCAACCAAAGAGTCTGCCTCAAGGCTACTAACTCCAATTTCTTTTAAATGTAAATGTGCTTGACTGAGGATTTGTCCCAGTCCTTCAGCATCTTTTTGTGAAATCGCATCTTCTGCTTGCTGGGTTAATTCTCCCAAGGCATGCAAAAACGGTAGGGCATCCTTGCCCTTATTTTGAACCACTTGGATGGCTTCACGAGTATGACCATAAACACCCGTATCGGCAATCACCAAATAGGCGGATAAATCCATCTCAAGCTCTGTAAATCCTACATTCTTAATAAAGCGAATAGGCTGGTCACTGAGACAGGTCTTAGCATCCAAACCACTAGGATTCATATGGGCAATCATCTCCGCCCGATTGACCAAGATTTCTAATATATCATGAGGCAGTTCTGCCTGATAGTAGTCAAATACTGCACGAATTGCCGCTATGCTGATAGCCGCTGACGAACCCATTCCCCGTTTTTCAGGGATATCCGAGTCAATCTCACAGCGAATGCAAGCATCCTTGATATTTAGATGTTCAAGCGAAGCATAAACTGCCATTGACAAGGTATCCTCCTCATAGAGACGCCAAGGACTCGCTGCAAGAACCACCTTACAAGTCACTTCCACCTCCAAAAGAGGCAGAGAAATGGCAGGATAACCGTAAACGACCGCATGCTCCCCTATTAAAATTATCTTACTATGTGCCTGACCGACACCAACTTTTTTTGTCATATTTTCCTTTTACTAGACGAAAAAGCCGTCTCATTTTTTTATACAAGTATTGATTCTCTCCTATCTATTTTATTATATTTTCACAAAAAAAGCGATTGTTTCCTTCACAATCGCCTCTTTCATTATTGAACCCATTCGCCATTATAGTTGACAGAATAGCCATCTACAGTCGTATTCACTGCCAAGGCACCTGAGCTATAAGCGTAGTACCATTTACTACCGACCTGGAACCAGCCAGTTGCCATAGCTCCTGATGAACGGAGATAGTACCACTTGTTACCAAGATATTGCCAGCCTGTTTTCATATCGCCATTTTCAGCATCTAAATAGTACCAAGTTGAGCCTTCCTGATACCAGCCAGTTGTCATAGCTCCTGATGAACGGAGGTAGTACCACTTATTGCCAATTTGCTTCCAACCAGTTTGCATGATACCAGTTTCTGAATCTAGATAGTACCAAACTGAACCATCATTTATCCAACCTGCACGTCTTTCACCACCAATATAGTTTTCTCCATTAATTTCCGTTTTAGCTAGATAATACCAATTAGACTGGTCATAAAGCCAACCTGTCTCTAAAGAATGATTTTGATTAAAGTAATAGTTCGTGTAAAAACTCTTCTCTTCTTTATCTTCCGGATTTGTACGTTTTTCCCCATACTTTCTTCCAACACTGTCTTTAGTTTTAACCTCTAATGCTTTCCAACCAACAAACTCTTGTAGCACTCCATTTTTGTCAAAGTAGTACCATTCTGGCATTGGGGAACCTTCTAATCTTATACCATTAGGATAAGGACCAATTGTATATCCTTCAACTGGCATTGGAATGTACTGCCAACCAACAACCATTTCGCCATTATAATCAAAATAATAGGTCTTACCATCAATCACTCGCCAGTACGTTTCTTTGATGTCACCCTTCTTGTAGTAGGTTCTACCATTTTCTTGGACAAATTGCCAACCTTCTGAATCAGCATCATCCGCCAATACTGCACTTGTCGCTAGCAAACCAAAGAAAAAGACTGCTAATGCAATTTGCATCAATTTTTTTATTGTTTTCATTGGATGTATCCTCCATAACTGATTGTAGCAAATACAAAATTTTATGTCAATATATAAAAAATCACATAAAAAGCAGTTACAAAACTGCAACTGCCTTTCTATTCTTGCATGGCATAACCAACACCACGCACGGTTTTAATGTAG
>CAURMD010000005.1:0-51591 GCA_963525985.1 uncultured Streptococcus sp.
TTGAATTGACAGAGGATGGGGAGGTTCTAGCTGAACACCTATTTGAAGCAGGGGCTGACAATCCCATGGCACAACCACAAGCCTGGCACCGAGTGGAAGCTGCCACAGACGATGTAGAATGGTATTTGGAATTTTATTGTAAACCTGAGGATTATTTCCCTAAAAAATACAATACCAATCCTGTTCATTCAGAGGTTCTAGAGGCTATGCAGACAGTAAAACCAGGAAAAGCCTTGGATTTGGGCTGTGGTCAGGGCCGTAACTCTCTCTTTCTTGCACAGAATGGTTTTGATGTGACAGCTGTAGATCAAAATGAACTGGCCCTTGAAATCTTGCAAAGCATTGTGGAGCAAGAAGACCTGGACATGCCTGTTGGTCTTTACGATATCAATTCAGCCAGCATTGGGCAAGAATATGATTTTATCGTATCAACTGTTGTTTTGATGTTTTTGCAAGCAGACCGCATTCCTGAAATTATCAAAAATATGCAGGAGAAAACCACTGTTGGTGGTTACAATCTTATCGTTTGTGCCATGGACACGGAGGATTATCCTTGTTCAGTGAACTTCCCATTTACCTTTAAGGAAGGCGAACTAGCGAACTATTACAAGGACTGGGAATTGGTCAAGTACAATGAAAATCCAGGCCATTTGCACCGTCGCGATGAGAATGGCAATCGCATTCAACTACGCTTTGCGACCATGCTAGCCAAGAAAATTAAATAAACATGAATGAAGATTAGGAAATTTCCTGATCTTTTTTCTTTTTTTACGAATAATATAGAAAAGGAGGGAAATCATGTTTGTTGCGAGAGATGCTAGGGGAGAATTGGTAAATGTGTTAGAGGATAAACTTGAGAAGCAAGCATACACCTGCCCAGCTTGTGGAGGTCAGCTCCGTTTGCGTCAAGGATCAAGTGTACGGACCCATTTTGCCCATAAATCCTTAAAAGACTGTGATTATTCCTCTGAAAATGAAAGTCCAGAACATCTGGCAAATAAGGAATCACTTTATCACTGGTTGAAAAAAGATTCAGAGGTTCAATTAGAATACCCGCTTCCAGAGCTTAAACAGATTGCGGATGTATTTGTAAATGGCAATCTAGCTTTAGAGGTTCAGTGTAGTCCCTTGCCTCAAAAAGTTCTTAAAGAGCGTAGTGAGGGCTATCGTAGTCAGGGTTACCAAGTACTGTGGTTGCTAGGAGAAAAACTTTGGCTCAAGGAGCGTTTGACTCGTCTGCAACAAGGTTTTCTATACTTCAGTCAAAACATGGGATTTTATGTTTGGGAAGTAGACAAGGGAAAACAGGTTTTAAGGCTTAAATATCTTATCCACCAAGATCTCCGCGGGAAAATCCATTATCAGATTAAGGAATTTATCTATGGTCAAAGTAGTCTACTGGAAATATTACGTCTTCCCTATAAGAAACAAAAAATATCTAGTTTTAGTGTTTCTCAGGACAAGGACATCTGTCGCTATATCCGGCAACAACTTTATTATCAAAATCCCATTTGGATGAAAGAACAAGCAGAAGCCTATCAAAAGGGAGAAAATGTCCTGAATTATGGGCTGAAAGAATGGTATCCACAAATTCGACCACTAGTAGGTGATTTTTGCCAAATTGAGAAGGATTTGACCAGCTATTATAAGCATTTTCAAACCTATTATCAAGAAAATCATCAAAATGATTGGCAAAAGCTTTATCCACCAGCCTTTTATCAGCAATATTTCTTGAAAAATATGGTAGAATAGAAAGGATGGAGGAATCTAATGGTATTACAAAGACATGAAATAAATGAAAAAGATACATGGGATCTATCAACGATCTACCCAACTGACCAGGCTTGGGAAGAAGCCTTAAAAGATTTAACAGAACAATTGGAGACAGTAGCCCAGTATGAAGGCCATCTCTTGGATAGTGCGGATAGCCTACTCGAAATTACTGAATTTTCTCTTGAAATGGAACGCCAAATGGAGAAGCTTTACGTTTATGCTCATATGAAGAATGACCAGGACACACGTGAAGCCAAGTACCAAGAGTACTATGCCAAGGCCATGACTCTCTACAGTCAGCTAGACCAAGCCTTTTCATTCTATGAGCCTGAATTTATGGAAATTAGTGAAAAGCAGTATGCTGACTTTTTAGAGGCTCAACCAAAGTTGCAGGTTTATCAACACTATTTTGACAAGCTTTTGCAAGGCAAGGAACACGTTCTTTCACAACGTGAAGAAGAATTATTAGCTGGAGCTGGAGAAATCTTTGGTTCGGCAAGTGAAACCTTCGCTATTTTGGACAATGCGGATATTGTGTTCCCTTATGTCCTCGACGATGATGGTAAAGAAGTTCAGCTATCTCATGGGACCTACACACGTTTGATGGAGTCTAAAAATCGTGAGGTGCGTCGTGGTGCCTATCAAGCCCTTTATGCGACTTATGAACAATTCCAACATACCTATGCCAAAACCTTGCAAACCAATGTTAAGGTGCAAAACTACCGAGCAAAAGTTCGCAACTACAAGAGTGCTCGTCATGCAGCCCTAGCAGCGAATTTTGTTCCAGAAAGTGTTTATGACAATTTGGTAGCAGCAGTTCGCAAGCATTTGCCACTCTTGCATCGTTACCTTGAGCTTCGTTCAAAAATCTTGGGGATTTCAGACCTCAAGATGTACGATGTCTACACACCACTTTCGTCTGTTGAATATAGTTTTACCTACCAAGAAGCCTTGAAAAAAGCAGAAGAAGCCTTGGCAGTCTTGGGTGAGAATTACTTGAGCCGTGTCAAACGTGCCTTCAGCGAGCGTTGGATTGATGTTTACGAAAACCAAGGCAAGCGTTCAGGTGCCTATTCTGGTGGTTCTTACGATACCAATGCCTTTATGCTTCTCAACTGGCAGGATAATCTAGACAATCTCTTTACCCTTGTTCATGAAACAGGTCACAGTATGCATTCAAGCTATACTCGTGAAACGCAACCTTATGTTTACGGAGATTATTCGATCTTCTTGGCTGAGATTGCCTCAACGACTAATGAAAACATCTTGACGGAGAAATTATTGGAAGAAGTGGAAGATGATGCAACGCGCTTTGCTATTCTCAATAACTTCCTAGATGGTTTCCGTGGAACAGTTTTCCGCCAAACTCAATTTGCTGAGTTTGAACACGCCATTCACCAAGCGGATCAAAATGGTGAAGTCTTGACAAGCGATTTCTTAAATAAACTCTACGCAGACTTGAACCAAGAGTATTATGGTTTGAGTAAGGAAGACAATCCTGAAATCCAATACGAGTGGGCTCGCATTCCACACTTCTACTATAACTACTATGTATATCAATATTCAACAGGCTTTGCAGCAGCCTCAGCCTTGGCTGAAAAGATTGTCCATGGTAGTCAAGAAGACCGTGATCGCTATATCGACTACCTCAAGGCAGGTAAATCTGACTATCCACTTAATGTCATGAGAAAAGCTGGTGTTGATATGGAGAAGGAAGACTATCTCAACGATGCCTTTGCAGTCTTTGAACGTCGTTTGAATGAGTTTGAAGCCCTTGTTGAAAAATTGGGATTGGCATAAGATGGTTGAATCGTATAGTAAAAATGCCAACCATAACATGCGTCGTCCTGTCGTCAAGGAAGAAATTGTGGACTTGATGCGTCAGCGCCAAAAGCAAGTCACAGGATCTTTGAAAGAATTGGAAGACTTTGCCCGCAAGGAAAATATTCCCATTATTCCCCATGAAACGGTTGCTTATTTCCGTTTTCTCATGGAAACCATGCAGCCTAAAAATATTCTGGAAATTGGGTCGGCTATCGGTTTTTCAGCCCTCTTGATGGCAGAACATGCGCCAAATGCTAAGATTACAACCATTGATCGCAATCCAGAAATGATTGGTTTTGCCAAGGAAAATTTTGCCCAATTTGATAGTCGTAAGCAAATCACACTCCTAGAAGGAGATGCGGTAGACGTCTTATCTACACTGACAGAATCCTATGATTTCGTCTTTATGGATTCTGCCAAGTCTAAATACATCGTTTTTCTGCCAGAAATCCTCAAACATTTGGAAGTTGGAGGTGTGGTTGTCTTGGATGATATTTTTCAAGGTGGTGATGTTGCCAAGGACATTATGGAAGTTCGGCGAGGACAGCGAACTATTTACAGAGGACTTCAAAGACTATTTGATGCAACCTTAGACAATCCAGGACTCACCGCAACATTAGTACCTCTGGGGGACGGCATTCTCATGCTTCGTAAAAATGTAGCAGATGTTCAATTGCCTGACAGCGAATGATTTTCAGAAAAATTTAAGAAAATATAGTAAAATAGATAGAGTAACACTTATCTCAAAGGAGTAGACATGAAGAAAAAACTATTGGCAGGTGCCATTACACTATTATCAGTAGCAACTTTAGCAGCTTGTTCGAAAGGTTCAGAAGGGGCAGACCTTATCAGTATGAAAGGGGATGTCATCACAGAACATCAATTTTATGAGCAAGTGAAAAGCAATCCTTCAGCCCAACAAGTCTTGTTGAACTTGACCATCCAAAAAGTATTTGAGAAACAATACGGTTCAGAAGTAGATGACAAAGAAGTCAACGATACTATTGCCGAAGAAGAGAAACAATATGGTGAGAACTACCAACGTGTCTTGTCACAAGCAGGAATGACTCTTGAAACACGTAAAGCTCAAATTCGTACAAGTAAATTGGTTGAGTTGGCAGTTAAAAAAGCAGCAGAAGCTGAATTGACAGATGATGCTTACAAGAAGGCCTTTGACGAGTACACTCCAGATGTAACGGCTCAAATCATCCGTTTGGATAATGAAGACAAGGCCAAAGAAATTCTTGAAAAAGCCAAAGCAAGTGGCGCAGATTTCGCTCAATTAGCCAAAGATAACTCAACTGATGAGAAAACTAAAGCGAATGGTGGAGAAATTACCTTTGATTCTGCTTCAACGGAAGTACCTGAGCAAGTCAAGAAAGCCGCTTTCGCTTTAGATGTAAATGGCATTTCTGATGTGATTACAGCAACTGGCACACAAGCCTACAGCAGTCAATATTACATTGTTAAACTGATTAAGAAAACAGAAAAATCATCTAATATTGACGATTATAAAGAAAAATTAAAAACTGTTATCTTGACTCAAAAACAAAATGATTCAACATTTGTTCAAAGCATTATCGGAAAAGAATTGCAAGCAGCCAATATCAAGGTTAAGGACCAAGCCTTCCAAAATATCTTTACCCAATATATCGGTGGTGGAGATTCAAGCTCAAGCAGTAGTACATCAAACGAATAGTCCAAATCAATACAAATCTCTTTTGAGGTTTGTATTTTTTGAACTTGAGTCTGGAAATGATTCTGTAAAAACAGTAAAATTCGAAGGATTGTAAGGTAAGAGTTTTTTTCTTTCTGAAAAAATGGTATAATAGCAATCAAAACTAGAAAATAAAACGGAATTTGGAACAGATTTGTCTGTATCCTAGTAGAGTGGTGATACTATGAAGATTAGTAAGAGGCACTTATTAAATTATTCCATCTTGATTCCCTACTTGCTTTTATCTATTTTGGGCTTGATTGTGGTCTATTCGACCACCAGCGCTATTTTAATTGAAGAAGGCAAGAGCGCCTTGCAATTGGTTCGAAACCAAGGAATCTTTTGGATTGTTAGTTTGATACTGATTGCCTTAATTTATAAATTGAGACTAGATTTTTTGAGAAATGAGCGACTAATCATTTTAGTTATATTGATAGAAATGCTTTTACTGTTCTTGGCTCGTTTTATTGGTATTTCCGTAAACGGGGCATACGGTTGGATTTCGGTTGCAGGAGTAACTATTCAGCCAGCTGAGTACTTAAAAATCATTATTATTTGGTATTTGGCTCACCGATTCTCCAAACAGCAAGAAGAAATAGCTATTTATGATTTTCAAGTTTTGACTCAAAATCAATGGCTTCCTCGTGCTTTTAATGATTGGCGATTCGTTCTCCTAGTTCTGATTGGAAGTTTGGGAATTTTCCCTGATTTAGGAAATGCGACTATTTTAGTCTTGGTTTCCTTGATTATGTATACAGTTAGTGGAATCGCTTATCGCTGGTTTTCAACCATTCTGGCGCTCGTATCTGCCGCTTCTGTCTTTATCTTGACCACTATCAGCCTAATCGGTGTTGAGACTTTTTCAAAAATCCCAGTATTTGGCTATGTAGCCAAGCGCTTTAGTGCCTTTTTTAATCCTTTTGCCGATCGTGCGGATGCGGGTCACCAGTTATCTAATTCTTATTTTGCCATGGTCAATGGCGGTTGGTTTGGTCTAGGTCTTGGAAACTCGATTGAAAAACGAGGTTATTTACCAGAAGCTCATACAGACTTTGTCTTTTCTATCGTGATTGAAGAATTTGGCTTTGTTGGTGCCAGTCTTATTTTAGCTCTCTTGTTTTTCATGATTCTGCGGATTATCTTGGTCGGTATCCGAGCGGAGAATCCTTTCAATGCCATGGTTGCACTCGGTGTCGGAGGGATGATGTTGGTTCAGGTATTTGTCAATATCGGAGGGATTTCGGGCTTGATTCCATCTACAGGAGTAACCTTTCCCTTCTTATCCCAGGGTGGAAATAGTCTTCTAGTCTTGTCAGTGGCAGTGGCCTTTGTCTTAAATATTGATGCCAGTGAAAAACGCGCTAAGTTGTACCGAGAATTGGAAAATCAACCAATGAACCTTCTGTGAAGTAGAATAAAGAAAGGATAGTCTATGTCTCTTCAAAAATTAGAAAATTATAGTAATAAAAGTGTTGTGCAAGAAGAAGTATTGATTCTAACAGAATTGCTGGAAGATATTACTAAAAATATGCTTGCCCCAGAGACCTTTGAAAAAATCATGCAGTTGAAAGAATTATCAACGCAGGAAGATTATCAAGGTCTAAACCGTCTAGTGACTAGCTTATCAAATGATGAAATGGTCTATATTTCACGTTATTTCTCTATCTTGCCCCTCTTGATTAATATTTCAGAAGATGTGGATTTAGCTTATGAAATCAATCATCAAAATAATATTGATCAGGACTACTTAGGTAAATTATCTACAACGATTAAATTGGTAGCTGAAAAAGAAAATGCCGTTGAAATTCTTGAACACTTGAATGTTGTCCCTGTTTTGACAGCCCATCCAACACAAGTGCAACGCAAAAGTATGTTGGATTTAACAAATCATATTCATAGTCTTTTGCGTAAATACCGTGATGTTAAGTTGGGGTTGATCAATAAAGAAAAATGGCACAATGATTTGCGTCGTTACATCGAAATTATCATGCAGACAGACATGATTCGTGAGAAAAAATTAAAAGTGACTAACGAAATCACGAATGCTATGGAATATTACAACAGCTCCTTTTTGAAAGCTGTACCTCACTTGACGACGGAGTATAAGCGCTTAGCGCAAGCGCATGGTCTGAATTTAAAACAGGCTAAACCGATCACCATGGGTATGTGGATAGGTGGTGACCGTGATGGAAATCCATTTGTTACAGCAGAGACCTTGAAGCAGTCTGCACTCACTCAGTGTGAAGTCATCATGAACTACTATGATGAAAAGATTTACCAACTTTATCGTGAATTTTCTCTTTCAACTAGTATTGTCAACGTCAGCAAGCAAGTCAGAGAAATGGCTCGTCAATCCAAGGATAACTCGATTTATCGCGAAAAAGAGCTTTACCGTCGTGCCTTGTTTGATATTCAATCAAAAATCCAGGCAACAAAAACCTATCTGATTGAGGATAAGGAAGTTGGGACTCGTTATGAAACCGCCAATGATTTCTACAAGGATTTGATTGCCATTCGAGATTCTCTACTAGAAAATAAGGGCGAGTCCTTGATTTCAGGTGATTTTGTGGAATTATTGCAGGCAGTAGAGATATTTGGTTTTTACCTAGCATCAATTGATATGCGACAAGACTCTAGCGTCTATGAAGCCTGTGTGGCAGAACTCTTGAAATCAGCAGGAATTCATTCTCGTTATAGCGAGTTGAGCGAAGAAGAAAAGTGTGACCTTCTCTTGAAAGAATTAGAAGAAGATCCCCGAATTCTTTCTGCGACTCACGCAGAGAAATCAGAATTATTAGCAAAAGAACTAGCTATTTTTAAGACGGCTCGTGTTTTGAAAGATAAGTTGGGAGATGATGTCATCCGTCAGACCATCATTTCACATGCAACCAGCCTTTCTGATATGCTAGAATTAGCTATTCTATTAAAAGAAGTAGGACTGGTGGATACGGAAAGGGCGCGTGTTCAGATTGTTCCCCTTTTTGAAACAATTGAAGACTTGGATCATTCAGAGGAAACAATGAGACAATATCTTTCTCTTAGCCTTGCCAAAAAATGGATTGCCTCACGAAATAACTACCAAGAAATCATGCTTGGCTACTCTGACAGTAATAAAGATGGTGGTTACCTATCATCATGTTGGACCCTCTACAAGGCTCAACAACAATTGACTGCTATTGGAGATGAATTTGGCGTTAAGGTTACCTTCTTCCATGGCCGTGGTGGGACTGTCGGTCGTGGTGGTGGGCCAACCTATGAGGCTATCACCTCTCAACCGCTCAAGTCTATCAAGGATCGTATCCGCTTGACGGAGCAGGGTGAAGTAATTGGCAATAAATACGGTAACAAAGATGCTGCCTACTATAACCTTGAAATGCTAGTATCTGCAGCCATTAACCGTATGATTACTCAGAAGAAGAGCGATACCAATACCTCAAATCGTTATGAAGCCATTATGGATCAAGTAGTGGACCGTAGTTACGATATCTACCGTGATTTGGTCTTTGGTAATGAGCATTTCTATGACTATTTCTTCGAGTCAAGTCCAATCAAGGCTATTTCAAGTTTTAATATTGGTTCTCGTCCAGCCGCTCGTAAGACGATTACTGAAATTGGTGGTTTGCGTGCCATCCCTTGGGTATTCTCATGGTCACAGAGTCGTGTTATGTTCCCTGGATGGTACGGGGTTGGTTCAAGCTTCAAGGAATTTATCGATAAAAATCCAGAGAATATTGCTATCTTACGAGATATGTACCAAAATTGGCCTTTCTTCCAATCGCTTCTTTCAAATGTTGATATGGTTTTGTCAAAATCAAATATGAATATTGCTTTTGAATATGCTAAACTTTGTGAAGACGAGCAAGTTAAGGCCATCTATGAGACTATTTTAAATGAATGGCAAGTTACTAAGAACGTTATCTTGGCTATTGAAGGACATGACGAACTCTTAGCTGACAATCCATATCTAAAAGCTAGTCTGGATTACCGTATGCCTTACTTTAATATTCTCAACTATATTCAGTTAGAGTTGATTAAACGCCAACGTCGTGGAGAATTGTCCAGTGATCAAGAACGATTGATTCATATCACCATCAACGGAATTGCGACAGGATTGCGTAATTCAGGTTGATCATTTTCAAGAGTGAATATCAAAAAAATTCTCAAAGAGTCTTGACAAGTAGTTGAAAAATGATATAATTTAACCATTCAGAAAAGTAATCATATAAACTTTTTAGAGAGTCTGTGGTAGCTGAAAACAGATAAGTGATGATGATGAAAATTGGGCTGAATGTTATTTAGAATTTGAAATCATAAAAATTCGGTGAGCACACCTTACAGTGCATCTCGTTATTGCGAGACAGAGCGATAGGGAAATTCCCTATAATTGAGGTGGTACCGCGCATCGACGTCCTCACACAAGTTTTTTGTGTGAGGACTTTTTTGATGGAGGTTAGTATGGAAAGAAAACGATGGCGTCGCTTGTTTAGATAAGTGAAGTATTTTAAAGGAAATAAAAAGGAGAAATAGAATGAAAAATAAACGTTTAATTGGGATGATCGCTGCATTAGCAGTCTTAGTAGCAGGAAGCTTGATTTACTCTTCAATGAATAAACCAGAAGCTAAGAATGAGAAGAAAGTTGCCAAAGTTGGTGTTCTTCAGTTTGTGAGCCATCCATCTCTTGATTTGATTTATAAAGGGATCCAAGATGGACTTGCAGAAGAAGGATATAAAGATGATCAAGTTAAAATCGATTTTATGAACTCAGAAGGTGACCAAAGTAAGGTTGCGACAATGAGTAAACAATTGGTTGCAAATGGGAATGACCTGGTAGTAGGGATTGCAACACCAGCTGCTCAAGGCTTGGCTAGTGCAACAAAAGACCTGCCGGTTATCATGGCCGCTATTACAGACCCAATCGGAGCTAACTTGGTCAAAGATTTGAAAAAACCAGGTGGCAACATTACAGGGGTATCTGACCACAATCCAGCTCAACAACAAGTTGAACTCATCAAGGCTCTGACACCAAATGTGAAAACAATCGGAACTCTTTACTCAAGTAGTGAAGACAATTCAAAAACACAGGTAGAAGAATTTAAGGCTTATGCTGAAAAAGCAGGTTTGACAGTGGAAACATTTGCAGTTCCTTCAACAAATGAAATTGCCTCAACTGTCACTGTTATGACTAGCAAGGTAGATGCTATTTGGGTTCCGATTGATAACACCATTGCATCTGCATTTTCAACAGTTGTATCAAGCAACCAATCAGCTAAAAAACCAATCTACCCAAGCGCGACTGCCATGGTAGAAGCAGGTGGCTTGGCATCCGTTGTAGTTGACCAACATGACCTTGGTGTGGCAACTGGAAAAATGATTGCGCAAGTCTTGAAAGGTGCAAAACCAGCTGAAACTCCAGTCAATGTCTTTTCAACTGGTAAGTCAGTGATTAACAAAAAATTGGCACAAGAATTAGGTATTACTATTCCTGAATCTGTTCTAAAAGAAGCAGGGCAAGTGATCGAATAATCTGTAATGGAGGAGTTGGGGACATCTCCTCCAATTTTTTACAAAAGAAATCATATAGAAAAGGATAAGAAACAGATGATATTATCTATTATTTCTCAAGGATTTGTCTGGGCTATTTTAGGTCTGGGAATCTTTATGACATTTAGGATTTTGAACTTTCCAGATATGACGACAGAAGGTTCCTTCCCTCTTGGGGGAGCTGTTGCTGTCACTCTGATAACCAAAGGTGTAAACCCATTTTTGGCAACTCTTGTTGCTGTTGGAGCCGGTTGTTTGGCTGGAATGGCAGCAGGACTTCTTTATACAAAAGGGAAGATCCCAACCTTGCTCTCAGGGATTTTGGTGATGACTTCCTGTCACTCTATCATGCTCTTAATTATGGGGCGTGCAAATTTAGGCTTGCTTGGAACTAAGCAAATTCAGGATGTTTTACCTTTTGATTCAGACTTGAACCAACTCTTGACAGGTCTCATCTTTGTCAGTCTTGTTATTGCTCTCATGCTCTTTTTCTTGGATACCAAACTAGGACAAGCCTATATTGCTACAGGTGACAATCCTGATATGGCTAGAAGTTTCGGGATTCATACTGGACGCATGGAGCTCATGGGCTTGGTCTTATCAAATGGTGTGATTGCCCTTGCAGGAGCTCTTATTGCCCAGCAAGAAGGCTATGCTGATGTATCTCGAGGAATCGGGGTTATCGTTGTGGGGCTTGCAAGTTTGATTATTGGAGAAGTTATCTTCAAGAGTTTGAGCTTGGCAGAACGTTTGGTTACCATCGTTGTAGGTTCTATCGCCTATCAATTCTTAGTGTGGGCAGTTATTGCGCTTGGCTTTAATACAAGTTACCTTCGTTTGTACAGCGCCGTAATTTTAGCAGTCTGTCTCATGATTCCAACATTTAAGCAAACCATCTTGAAAGGAGCCAAGTTAAGCAAATGACAGCAATTGTAGAATTAAAAAATGCAACCAAAGTCGTTAAAAATGGCTTTGATGAAGAAAAGATTATTTTAAATGATGTTTCCTTAGAAATTTTTGAACAGGATTTTATCACGATATTAGGTGGAAATGGTGCTGGTAAATCAACCCTTTTTAACACCATTGCAGGAACCTTGTCCTTAACCAGTGGAACCATCCGTATTTTAGGTGAGGATGTTACCAAGTATTCACCAGAGAAGAGAGCCAAGTATCTGTCACGTGTTTTCCAAGATCCTAAGATGGGGACAGCTCCTCGTATGACAGTGGCAGAGAATCTCTTGATTGCCAAGTTTCGTGGTGAAAAGCGTGGATTGTTACCAAGACGTTTGGCTAGCTATAAGGATGAATTTCAGGCAACCATTGAAAAAGTGGGAAATGGTCTTGAGAAACACTTGAATACACCGATTGAGTTTTTATCAGGTGGTCAAAGACAGGCCTTGAGTCTCTTGATGGCAACCTTGAAGCGACCTGAATTACTCTTGTTAGACGAGCATACTGCAGCTCTTGATCCAAAGACCAGTGTCGCACTCATGGAATTGACGGATGAATTTGTCAAGAAAGACCAGTTGACAGCTCTTATGATTACTCACCACATGGAAGATGCTCTTAAGTATGGCAATCGCTTAATTGTCATGAAAGAAGGACGGATTATCCAAGATTTGAACCAAGAAGAAAAAGCAAAAATGAAAATCTCTGATTATTATCAACTCTTTGAATAAAGTAGGGAAAATGAGTGAAATGGTTTACTTTTTTTCTGAAATAAAGTATACTATATAAAGTAAACTATGATAACATGGAGGTATTGTGTATGGTTGACAAACAAGTCATTGAAGAAATCAAAAACAATGCCAACATTGTGGAAGTCATAGGAGATGTGATTTCTTTACAAAAGGCAGGACGGAACTATCTAGGGCTCTGTCCTTTTCATGGTGAAAAAACACCTTCTTTCAACGTTGTAGAGGACAAGCAGTTTTACCACTGTTTTGGTTGTGGCCGCTCGGGTGATGTCTTTAAATTCATCGAGGAGTACCAAGGGGTTCCCTTTATGGAGGCTGTCCAAATCTTAGGTCAGCGTGTGGGGATTGAGGTTGAAAAACCGCTTTATAGTGAACAGAAGCCAGCCTCGCCTCACCAAGCTCTTTATGATATGCACGAAGATGCTGCCAAATTTTATCATGCTATTCTCATGACAACGACCATGGGGGAAGAGGCCAGAAACTACCTTTATCAGCGTGGTTTGACAGATGAAGTGCTCAAGCATTTTCGGATTGGTTTAGCACCTCCAGAACGAAACTATCTCTATCAACGTTTGTCTGGTCAATATCGTGAAGAGGATTTTTTGGATTCGGGACTGTTTTATCTCTCGGATGCTAATCAATTTGTAGACACCTTTCACAATCGGATTATGTTTCCCCTGACAAATGACCAAGGAAAGGTCATTGCCTTCTCAGGTCGTATCTGGCAGAAAACGGATTCACAAACTTCTAAGTATAAAAATAGCCGATCGACTGCAATTTTTAACAAAAGTTACGAATTATATCATATGGATAGGGCAAAAAAATCTTCTGGAAAAGCCAGTGAGATTTACCTGATGGAAGGGTTCATGGATGTCATCGCAGCCTATCGGGCTGGAATCGAAAACGCTGTGGCGTCCATGGGAACGGCCTTGAGTCATGAGCATGTTGAGCATCTGAAAAGGTTAACCAAGAAGTTGGTTCTTGTTTATGATGGTGATAAGGCTGGGCAAGCTGCGACATTGAAAGCCTTGGATGAAATTGGTGATATGCCTGTGCAAATCGTCAGCATGCCTGATAACTTGGATCCAGATGAATATCTACAAAAAAATGGACCAGAAGACTTGGCCTATCTATTAACAAAAACTCGTATTAGTCCGATTGAGTTCTACATTCATCAGTATAAGCCTGAAAATAGTGAAAATCTGCAGGCCCAGATTGAGTTTATTGAAAAAATAGCTCCCTTGATTGTTCAAGAAAAGTCTATCACTGCTCAAAACAGTTATATTCATATTTTAGCTGACAGTTTGGCGTCCTTTGATTATGCCCAGATTGAGCAGATTGTTAATGAGAGTCGTCAGGCACAAAGGCAGAATCGTATGGAAGGAATTTCCAGACCGACGCAAATCACTATGCCTGTCACCAAGCAGTTATCGGCTATTATGAGGGCAGAAGCCCATCTACTTTATCGAATGATGGAATCCCCTCTTGTTTTAAACGATTACCGTTTGCGAGAAGACTTTGCATTTGACACACCTGAATTTCAGGTCTTATATGACTTGCTTGGCCAGTATGGCAATCTTCCTCCAGAAGTTTTAGCAGAACAGACAGAGGAAGTTGAAAGAGCTTGGTACCAAGTCTTAGCTCAGGATTTACCTGCTGAGATGTCACCGCAGGAACTAAGTGAAGTAGAGATGACTCGAAACAAGGCTCTCTTGAATCAGGACAATATGAGAATCAAAAAGAAGGTGCAGGAAGCTAGCCATGTAGGAGATACCGATACAGCCTTAGAAGAATTGGAACGTTTAATTTCCCAAAAGAGAAGAATGGAGTAATAATGGCAACAAAACAAAAAGAAGTAACAACATTTGACGTACAAGTAGCAGAATTTATCCGTAATCATAAACAAAAAGGGACAGCAACAGATGATGAAATCAATGCTAGTCTGGTGATTCCTTTTACCTTGGATGCTGATGGGATTGAAGATCTCTTGCAACGGATTCAGGATGCAGGGATTTCTATCACAGATAACGAAGGAAATCCAAGTGCGCGTGTTCTTAGCGCAGAAGAAGAGCCAGAACTCAGTGACGAGGACTTGATTGGTTCAACTTCGGCTAAGGTCAATGACCCTGTTCGTATGTACTTGAAAGAAATCGGGGTCGTTCCTCTCTTGACCAATGAAGAGGAAAAAGAATTGGCGTTAGCAGTTGAAGCTGGTGATATCGAAGCCAAACAACGTCTTGCGGAAGCCAACCTTCGTTTGGTTGTTTCCATTGCCAAGCGTTATGTTGGACGCGGTATGCAGTTTCTTGACTTGATTCAAGAAGGAAATATGGGCTTGATGAAGGCTGTTGACAAGTTTGACTATTCTAAAGGGTTCAAGTTCTCAACTTATGCAACTTGGTGGATTCGTCAGGCTATCACTCGTGCCATCGCTGATCAAGCTCGTACCATCCGTATCCCAGTTCACATGGTTGAAACGATTAACAAGCTGGTTCGTGAACAGCGTAACCTCCTTCAAGAATTGGGACAGGATCCAACACCAGAACAAATTGCTGAACGTATGGATATGACCCCTGACAAGGTTCGTGAAATCTTGAAGATTGCTCAAGAACCGGTATCCCTTGAAACTCCTATCGGTGAAGAGGATGATAGTCACCTTGGAGATTTTATCGAAGATGAAGTGATTGAAAATCCAGTGGATTATACAACTCGTATCGTCTTGCGTGAGCAGTTGGATGAGGTCTTGGATACTCTTACAGACCGTGAAGAAAATGTTCTGCGTCTACGTTTTGGACTAGATGATGGGAAAATGCGTACCCTTGAAGATGTGGGTAAAGTCTTTAACGTAACTCGTGAGCGTATCCGTCAGATTGAGGCTAAAGCTTTGAGAAAACTACGTCAACCAAGTCGCAGCAAACCGCTTCGTGATTTTATTGAAGACTAAGAGTGAGGATGAATATGGCTTATACAGAAGAGCAAATTGAAAACATCAAAACACGAATTTTAACAGCCTTGGAAGAAGTTATTGACCCTGAGTTGGGAATCGATATTGTCAATCTTGGTTTGATTTATGAGATTCGTTTTGACGGCGACACAGGGCAAACAGAGATTGATATGACGTTGACAACTATGGGTTGTCCCCTAGCAGACCTTTTGACGGACCAGATTTATGATGCTATGACAGAGGTTCCAGAAGTAACGGATACTGAAGTTAAATTAGTTTGGTATCCAGCCTGGACCGTTGAAAAAATGAGTCGCTATGCACGCATTGCCCTAGGCATTAAGTAAACATATAAAAGTATGTGAGAGATTATTGGAAAAGCGAGGAAATTTCCTCTTCTTTTCCTCTAGTCTCTCCTTTCTTTTGCTGATTTTATTCAAAGAAAATGATATAATAGTAGTTATGGAAAAAAAGAAATTACGCATCAATATGTTGAGTTCAAGTGAGAAAGTAGCAGGACAAGGAGTTTCAGGTGCTTACCGTGAATTAGTTCGTCTTCTTCACCGTGATGCCAAGGACCAATTGATTGTTACAGAAAATCTTCCAATAGAGGCAGATGTGACTCACTTTCATACAATTGATTTCCCCTATTATTTATCAACATTCCAAAAGAAACGCTCAGGAAGGAAAATTGGCTATGTGCATTTCTTGCCTGATACACTTGAGGGGAGTTTGAAAATTCCATTTTTCTTAAAGGGAATTGTGAAACGCTATGTATTTTCTTTTTACAACCGGATGGAGCACTTGGTGGTGGTCAATCCTATGTTTATTGAGGATTTGGTCGCAGCTGGTATTCCACGTGAAAAAGTGACTTATATTCCTAACTTTGTAAACAAGGAAAAATGGCATCCTCTTCCACAAGAAGAGGTAGCGAGACTGCGTACAGAGCTAGGTCTTAGTGACAATCAGTTTATCGTAGTAGGTGCTGGTCAAGTTCAGAAGCGCAAAGGGATTGATGATTTTATCCGTCTGGCTGAGGAATTGCCTCAGATTACCTTTATCTGGGCTGGTGGTTTCTCTTTTGGTGGTATGACAGATGGTTATGAACGTTACAAGAAAATGATGGAAAATCCTCCTAAAAATTTGATTTTTCCAGGTATTGTATCGCCAGAGCGAATGCGCGAATTGTATGCCCTAGCGGATCTTTTCTTGCTTCCTAGTTACAATGAGCTCTTTCCGATGACGATTTTAGAGGCTGCTAGTTGTGAAGCTCCTATCATGTTGCGTGATTTGGATCTCTATAAGGTAATTTTAGAGGGAAATTATCGGGCGACAGCAGATAGAGAAGAGATGAAAGAAGCTATTCTGGAATATCAAGCGAATCCTGCTGCCTTAAAAGACCTCAAAGAAAAAGCTAAGAATATTTCTAGAGAGTATTCTGAAGAGCATCTGTTACAAATCTGGTTGGACTTTTATGAGAAACAAGCCGCTTTAGGGAGAAAGTAAAAAGTGAGGTAATCTATGCGAATTGGTTTATTTACAGATACCTATTTTCCTCAGGTTTCAGGTGTTGCGACCAGTATTCGAACCTTGAAAACAGAACTTGAAAAGCAGGGACATGCTGTTTTTATCTTTACGACGACAGATAAGGATGTCAATCGTTATGAAGATTGGCAAATTATCCGCATTCCAAGTGTTCCCTTCTTTGCTTTTAAGGATCGTCGCTTTGCCTACCGAGGTTTTAGCAAGGCGCTTGAAATTGCTAAACAATATCAGCTGGATATTATCCATACTCAGACAGAATTTTCTCTTGGCTTGTTGGGGATTTGGATTGCGCGTGAATTGAAGATTCCAGTCATCCATACCTATCACACCCAGTACGAAGACTATGTTCATTATATTGCTAAGGGTTTGCTGATTCGTCCTAGCATGGTAAAGTATCTGGTCAGAGGTTTCCTGCATGATGTGGATGGGGTTATTTGCCCGAGTGAGATTGTCCATGATTTGCTATCTGACTATAAAGTCAAGGTTGAAAAACGGGTCATTCCTACTGGAATTGAATTAGCCAAGTTTGAGCGTCCGGAAATCAAGCAGGAAAATTTGAAAGAACTACGTAGTAAACTAGGGATTCAAGATGATGAACAGATGTTGCTGAGCCTTTCCAGAATTTCCTATGAAAAAAATATTCAAGCAGTACTAGCAGCCTTTGCAGAAGTTCTGAAAGAAGAAGACAATGTCAAACTGGTGGTAGCTGGGGATGGTCCTTATCTGGATGATCTCAAAGAGCAAACCCAGAAACTAGAGATTCAAGACTCCGTCATCTTCACAGGCATGATTGCTCCTAGTGAGACGGCTCTCTATTATAAGGCGGCAGATTTCTTCATCTCGGCATCGACAAGTGAAACCCAAGGCTTGACCTACTTGGAAAGTTTGGCTAGTGGGACGCCTGTCATTGCACATGGAAATCCTTATCTGGACAATCTTATCAGTGATAAAATGTTTGGAACCTTGTACTATGGAGAACATGATTTGGCTGGTGCTATTTTGGAAGCCCTGATTGCAACGCCAGACATGAATGAGCATACTTTATCAGAGAAGTTGTACGAGATTTCAGCTGAAAACTTTGGGAAACGAGTGCATGAGTTTTATCTGGATGCCATTATTTCAAATAACTTCCAGAAAGATTTAGCCAAAGATGATACGGTTAGTCAGCGTATCTTTAAGACAGTTTTGTATCTTCCACAACAGGTGGTTGCTGTGCCCGTAAAAGGATCTAGACGTATGCTGAAGGCTTCAAAAACACAGTTAATCAGCATAAGAGATTATTGGAAAGACCATGAAGAATAGAAAGAGGAACAGCTATGAAAAAACAATTAATGAGAAGTGGTCGTGATAAAAAGATTGCTGGTGTTTGTGCTGGGGTAGCCCATTATTTTGATATGGATCCTACTATTGTTCGTGTAATATGGGGTGTTCTTGCTTTTGGTTACGGAGCAGGAATTATAGCCTATATCATTTTATGGATTATTGCACCTGTAGCAAGTGACTATTGAAAACTAGCTCAATTCATGCTAAGATAATAGAAAATAGAATGTAACGAAGGAGAGAAAAATGGCATTTGGAGATAATGGAAATCGTAAAAAAACTATGTTTGAGAAATTAACCTTGCTTATCGTACTTATCATGTTAGTAGCAAGTATTTTGGGAATTTTTGCAACTGCAATTGGTGCCCTCAGTAATCTATAAAATAGATTCAAGAAAATTTAGTGACTGGGATTTCCCAGCCCTTTTTTAAAGTGAGAAGAAAAAATGAGTATGTTTTTAGATACAGCCAAGATTAAGGTCAAGGCTGGTAATGGTGGCGATGGTATGGTTGCCTTTCGCCGTGAAAAATATGTCCCTAATGGTGGTCCTTGGGGTGGTGATGGTGGTCGTGGAGGCAATGTCGTCTTCGTTGTAGACGAAGGTTTGCGTACTTTGATGGATTTCCGCTACAATCGTCATTTCAAGGCTGATTCTGGTGAGAAAGGAATGACCAAAGGGATGCATGGCCGTGGTGCTGAGGATCTTAGAGTTCGAGTGCCGCAAGGTACGACTGTTCGTGATGCAGAGACAGGCAAGGTCTTGACAGATTTGATTGAACATGGGCAAGAATTTATTGTAGCCCACGGTGGTCGTGGTGGACGTGGAAATATTCGTTTCGCGACACCAAAAAATCCTGCACCGGAAATCTCTGAAAATGGAGAACCAGGTCAGGAACGTGAGTTACAATTGGAACTAAAAATCTTGGCGGATGTTGGTTTAGTAGGATTCCCATCTGTTGGGAAATCAACACTTTTAAGTGTTATTACCTCAGCTAAACCTAAAATTGGTGCCTACCACTTTACGACCATTGTGCCAAATCTAGGTATGGTTCGTACCCAATCAGGTGAATCCTTTGCAGTAGCTGATTTACCAGGTTTGATTGAAGGGGCTAGTCAAGGAGTTGGTCTGGGAACTCAGTTCCTCCGCCACATCGAGCGTACACGTGTCATCCTTCACATCATTGATATGTCAGCTAGCGAAGGCCGTGATCCTTATGAGGACTACCTAGCAATCAATAAAGAGTTGGAGTCATACAATCTTCGTCTCATGGAGCGTCCGCAGATTATTGTAGCCAATAAGATGGATATGCCTGAGAGTCAGGAAAATCTTGAAGAATTCAAGAAAAAATTGGCTGAAAACTACGATGAATTTGAAGAGCTACCAGCTATCTTCCCAATTTCCGGTTTGACCAAGCAAGGTCTGGCAACGCTCTTGGATGCGACAGCTGAATTGTTAGACAAGACACCAGAATTCTTGCTCTATGACGAGTCTGATATGGAAGAAGAAGCCTACTACGGCTTTGACGAGGAAGAAAAAGCCTTTGAAATTAGCCGTGATGACGATGCGACATGGGTACTTTCTGGTGAGAAACTCATGAAACTCTTTAATATGACCAACTTTGATCGTGATGAATCTGTCATGAAATTTGCCCGCCAGCTTCGTGGTATGGGGGTTGATGAAGCCCTTCGTGCGCGTGGTGCTAAAGATGGTGACTTGGTCCGAATTGGTAAATTTGAGTTTGAATTTGTAGACTAGGAGACTGGTATGGGAGATAAACCGATATCTTTCCGAGATGCGGATGGTAATTTTGTTTCCGCCGCAGACGTTTGGAATGAAAAGAAATTGGAAGAACTATTTAATCGTCTCAATCCAAATCGTGCCCTGAGATTAGCACGAACTAAAAAAGAAAATCTATCTCAGTAAAGAATATAACAAAATTCCGTGCCATATCAGACACGGAATTTTGTTATTCTTCAAAGAAAAATGGTGGAGCGAATTTTTTCAATTCTTCAAAGCATTTTTGAGCAGCTTCTGCATCTTCACAGATGACAAGGCAGACATCATCACCACAGAGGGTAGCGATAGCGTCAGGGAAGCTCAAAGCATCAATGATAGAACCAAAGGATTGAGCCAGTCCAGGAAGGGTTTTTAGTAGGACTTGGTGTTGAACTGGGTGCATCAAGACAAGGGCGTCTTCCATGTAGAGTTCGAGACGTTTTTCCCATTTTGAGATAGAACCTGTATTAAGCACGTAGTAAGAGTTATCCTCTTCGCGGACTTTTGACAGGTTCATATTTTTGATGTCGCGTGAGAGAGTTGCCTGGGTAACTTGAATGTCATTATCAGCAAGAAGGGCTTGCAACTCAGCCTGTGTATGAATCTTGTTTTTTGCAACAAGAGCGCGTATGAGTTGGTGTCGGTGTTCTGATTTATTCATAATAATGTAACTCCTTTTAGCAAGGTAAGGTAAGCATGGACTGAGCGAGGTCGACAGTCAAGTAGTAGTCGGTATTGTCACGGATTGTGATTTCAAAGTCAGTCGTATAGAGGACTAAACGAAGAGTATCTCCTTCTTTTAACTTGTAAATAGTAGGTTGTAGTTCAAATTGCACATCCATCCATTCATCTGCAGTAATATCCTCTACTAACAGTAAATCATTTCTATTTTGTAAATTAAGGTAACCTTTTGTCACGACTCGTTGTGCATCTGGCCTAAATGGTAATTCACAGAGATTTTCCAACATGTGGTAGCGTCCATTATCAATGGTTCTAGCACCTAAAACAGCAGGATAAGGTTGTAGGTATTTCTTTTGACCAAGTTCCAGTAGTTGAGCAGATAGAAGCCCCTTGTTTGTGCTGGATTTGATACGAAGATTGAGTTGGGCACGACCGTTCAAGTGAAGATCTTTGGTTACAGGAAGGTCAATAGTAATCTGATTGACTTTCCCTTGATAGAGTTCTGTATTGAAGGTCTGGTATGTCTTACCATAACGCTCAAAATCTTTATCTGAGTACTGGTTTTGAATGACTTTCTCTTCTTGACCAAGTGAGAAGGTTTCAAAGTTTTCTTGCCCACCGAAGTTATCAAGTGATAACCAAGTCTGAGGGGTTGTATTGTCCTGCCAGATAACAGTAGGAAGTTGGAAATCTGTATCTTGTCCCAGTAATTTCTTTGTCAACAAAGCATTCATGGATTCACGGAAGTCAATGGACTGCCAGTTGTTCATGTACACATGGGCACCATTATGGAAAAAGAGGTGCTTGTTAATATGAGCAGGCAGGGCATGGAACATCTGGTAAACATGAAGCGGTTTGACATTCCAATCCTGAGAACCATGGGTAAAGACAACCTCTGCTTTTACCTTATGGGTATTGAGCAGATAGTTGCGGTCATGCCAAAACTGGTTGTAGTCGCCAGACTTGCGATCCAGTTGCACTTTTACTTTTTCTAAGTCAGCTTGGTGAGCCTCATTACCACGGATATAGTCACCAGCCAGGAGATTACGAGAGTAGGTTAGTTCAGCCAGGGAGTCAAAATCCTCACCTGGATAACCACCTGGGCTAGTTACCAGACCGTTTTCACGGTAGTAGTTGTACCACGAAGAAATGCCTGCCTCGGCAATAATGACTTCTAACCCATCGACGCCTGTAGTGGCAAGACCATTGGACATGGTACCTAGATAAGAAAGTCCAGTTGTAGCGACTTTTCCATTTGACCAGTTAGCTTTGACTTGACGTTGGCGCGTGTGGTCAGTAAAGGCACGGCAACGGCCATTGAGCCAGTCGATGACATTTTTATAAGCTTCGATTTGTTGGTAGTCTCCGTTAGTCATGAAACCAGTAGAGTCTTTGGTACCAACACCTGACACATAGAGATTAGCAAAACCTCGTGGAAGGAAGTAGTCGTTGAGTGTATAGCTAGAGTTGATGTGACTTAGCTTTTCCTCAGCTTCAGCCACAAGCTCAGCTTGGCCTTGGGGTTGGACGAGATTGAGTTGAGGTTCCTCCAGTTCAATCTTATGAGCAGGTTTAACCTCAAGCTCTCCCTCCATCTTATAGAGAGCCTTATCGCTTGCCTTGTCATTTGTTCCCTGATGATAAGGACTGGCTGTCATGATGGCAGGGATTTGCTCCTCATAACGTGGACGAATAATGCTAACCTTGACTAAGTCTGGTAGACCTTTTTGGTCGGTATCGACACGAGACTCAACGTAAACGACTTCACGAATGACATCATGGCTGGAAAAAGTTGCTAAACTCTTGCCGTTAAAGTAGTGATAGTCATTATCCTCAGGGATAAGACCGTCGCTTACCAGTTGATCAATCAGGGTATTCCCCTTTTTGGTGCGAGTATTGAGTAACTGATAGAGATTTTCAATCAAGTCACCGTATACAATAAGAAATCCAGTCTCTTTACGAAAAGCTTCACTGTCTTCGAAGTCAATCAAATAAGAAAAGCCTAAAAGTTGAAAGGCGACAGTATAAAAAATATCTGCTGTCAAGTCTTTGTCAGATTTGAAAAAAGTTAATATGTTAGTTTCTTTATCTATAGCTAAGCAGGAGAGTGGATAGTCGGTGTTCTCATAAGTGAAAAATAAGCGACGTAAAAAAGTTTCCAGCAATTCCTTGGGATTGGCTGTGTTTTGTAAATCAAAGCCATATTTTTTTAGTTCAGATAAGATATTTTCTTTTGGGAAAGTGATATAACTATATTGATTAAAACGCATAGAACCTCCATATAGAATGATAGTTAAGGTTATTATATCAAAAAAAAAGCAGAAAGGGAATTGTTAACTGCAAAAGGAAATAATCCAATAAAAATGAATAAAGTGCTAAATTCAATATAGATAACAGTGTAATAATAGACGTAATAAGTATAATATAAAAATTCTAGGAGATTTATATTATATGTTTTCTGTTTTATATATAATATAGTATAAATATAAAAACACTGACAAAAATACAAATGATATAGAAAGTAAATTAGTAAGCTGATGAAATTTTTCTCAAGAGCAGTCTTTTATAGGTGAAAATGGTATAATATAGTGAGAAGGATAGAGGAGAAGTGTAAATTGATCGCACAACTAGATACAAAAACAGTCTATAGTTTTATGGAGAGCGTCATTTCGATCGAAAAGTATGTGAGAGTAGCTAAAGAATATGGCTACACTCATTTGGCTATGATGGATATTGACAATCTTTATGGTGCTTTCGACTTTCTAGAGGTTACAAAAAAATACGGCATTCATCCTTTGCTAGGGCTTGAAATGACTGTATTTGTGGATGAGCAGGAAGTGAATTTGCGCTTTTTAGCTCTATCTAGTGTGGGCTATCAGCAGTTGATGAAGCTTTCAACAGCCAAGATGCAGGGGGAGAAAAGTTGGTCAGTTCTATCCCAGTATCTGGAGGATATTGCGGTCATTGTGCCTTATTTTGAAGAGTTTGAGTCGCTAAATCTAGGCTGTGATTACTATATTGGAGTTTATCCAGAAACACTGACAAGCGAATTTCATCATCCTATCTTACCCCTTTATCGGGTCAACGCTTTTGAAAGTAGGGATAGAGAAGTTTTGCAAGTCTTAACAGCGATTAAAGAAAATCTACCACTTAGAGAAGTTCCCTTGCGTTCACGACAAGATGTCTTTATATCAGCAAGTTCTTTAGAGAAACTATTCCAAGAACGTTTTCCTCAAGCCTTGGAAAACTTAGAAAAGCTTATTTCAGGTATTTCTTATGACTTGGATACTAGTCTGAAACTACCTCGTTTTAATCCAGCAAGGCCAGCAGTAGAAGAGTTGAGAGAGCGTGCTGAATTGGGGCTTGCTCAGAAGGGGTTAACTGGTAAAGAATATCAAGACCGTCTAGACCAAGAATTGGCTGTTATTCATGATATGGGCTTTGATGATTATTTCTTGGTTGTCTGGGATTTGCTACGTTTTGGACGTTCGAATGGCTACTATATGGGAATGGGACGGGGTTCAGCAGTTGGTAGCTTGGTTTCCTATGCCTTAGACATCACAGGGATTGACCCAGTAGAGAAAAATCTGATTTTTGAACGTTTCCTCAATCGTGAACGCTATACCATGCCTGATATTGATATTGATATCCCAGATATTTATCGTCCAGATTTTATCAGATATGTTGGTAATAAATATGGTAGTAAACATGCGGCGCAAATCGTTACTTTTTCTACCTTTGGGGCCAAGCAAGCTCTTAGAGATGTTTTAAAACGTTTTGGTGTGCCAGAGTATGAATTATCTGCAATTACCAAGAAAATCAGTTTTCGGGACAATCTCAAGTCAGCCTATGAGGGCAATCTCCAGTTTCGTCAGCAAATAAATAGTAAGTTAGAATACCAAAAAGCTTTTGAGATTGCCTGCAAGATAGAGGGCTATCCAAGACAAACCTCTGTCCATGCGGCTGGTGTTGTGATCAGTGACCAAGATTTGACCAACTACATCCCTCTGAAGCATGGTGATGAAATTCCACTGACTCAATATGATGCTCATGGAGTTGAAGCTAGTGGGCTTTTGAAGATGGACTTTCTGGGACTACGAAATTTGACCTTTGTTCAGAAGATGCAAGAGTTGCTTGCTGAAACAGAAGGGATTCACCTTAAAATTGAAGAAATCGATTTAGAAGACAAAGAAACGTTAGCTTTATTTGCTTCTGGTAATACAAAAGGTATCTTTCAATTTGAGCAACCTGGTGCCATTCGCTTGCTCAAACGTGTTCAACCAGTCTGTTTTGAAGATGTCGTAGCGACTACTTCCCTAAATAGGCCAGGTGCTAGTGACTATATCAATAATTTTGTAGCTAGAAAACATGGGCAGGAAGAAGTGACGGTTCTAGATCCAGTGCTGGAGGATATTTTGGCTCCAACTTATGGCATTATGCTCTATCAGGAGCAGGTTATGCAGGTTGCTCAGCGATTTGCTGGATTTAGTCTTGGGAAAGCCGATATTTTGCGCCGAGCTATGGGGAAAAAGGATGCTTCTGCTATGCATGAGATGAGAGCTTCCTTTATCCAAGGAGCATTAGAAGCTGGCCATACTGCGGAAAAAGCAGAGCAGGTTTTTGATGTCATGGAGAAGTTTGCAGGTTATGGTTTTAACAGGTCACATGCCTATGCATACTCAGCCTTGGCTTTCCAGTTAGCCTATTTCAAAACACATTATCCAGCCATCTTTTATCAGGTCATGTTGAATTCTTCAAACAGTGATTACTTAACAGATGCTCTTGAAGCAGGCTTTGAAGTGGCGCCATTGTCCATTAATACCATCCCTTATCACGATAAAATTGCTAACAAGTCCATCTATCTAGGTCTGAAATCGATTAAAGGAGTCAGCAAGGATTTGGCTCTATGGATTCTTGAAAATAGACCTTATTCTAACATTGAAGATTTTATAGCTAAATTACCTGAAAATTATTTGAAACTTCCTCTGCTAGAACCTTTGGTAAAAGTTGGTCTTTTCGATTTATTTGAAAAAAATCGTCAAAAAGTATTCAATAATTTAGTTAATCTATTTGAATTTGTGAAAGAGTTAGGAAGCTTGTTCGGTGATACGATATATAGTTGGCAGGAATCGGAAGATTGGACAGATCAAGAAAAATTCTATATGGAACAAGAACTTTTAGGGATAGGTGTCAGCAAACATCCCCTACAAGCTATTGCAAGTAAGTCTATTTACCCGATTACCCCAATCGGAAATTTATCAGAAAATAGCTACGCTATTATTTTGGTTGAAGTTCAGAAAATAAAAGTAATTCGTACCAAAAAGGGTGAAAATATGGCTTTCTTACAGGTGGATGATAGTAAGAAAAAATTGGATGTCACTCTCTTTTCAGACTTATATCGACAGGTTGGGCAGGAAATAAAAGAGGGAGCCTTCTACTATATAAAAGGAAAAATCCAGTCACGTGATGCTCGTCTGCAAATGATTGCACAAGAAATAAGAGAAGCAGTTGCTGAACGCTTTTGGATACAGGTAAAAAATCATGATTCGGATCAAGAAATTTCACGTATTTTAGACCAATATAAAGGCCCAATCCCAGTCATTATCAGGTATGAAGAGGAGCAGAAAACAATCGTTTCTCCCCATCATTTTGTAGCTAAATCCAATGAATTAGAAGCGAAATTGAATGAAATGGTTATGAAAACGATTTATCGCTAAAAATACGGAAAATAGAAGAATTTTAAAATCAAATGTGGTATAATCAATAAGAATGTTAAAAGAAAAAGGAGCATAACCAATATGAAACGTATTGCTGTTTTGACTAGTGGTGGAGACGCCCCTGGTATGAACGCTGCTATCCGTGCAGTTGTTCGTCAAGCAATTTCAGAAGGAATGGAAGTGTTTGGTATTTATGACGGATATGCTGGTATGGTTGCCGGTGAAATTCATCCCCTAGATGCAGCTTCAGTAGGAGACATCATTTCTCGTGGTGGTACTTTCCTTCACTCAGCTCGTTACCCAGAGTTCGCTCAACTTGAAGGGCAACTTAAAGGGATTGAGCAATTGAAAAAACACGGGATTGAAGGTGTAGTTGTTATCGGTGGTGACGGATCTTACCACGGCGCTATGCGTTTGACTGAACATGGCTTCCCAGCTATCGGTCTTCCAGGTACAATCGATAACGATATCGTTGGTACTGACTTTACAATCGGTTTTGACACAGCGGTTACGACTGCTATGGACGCTATCGATAAGATTCGTGATACATCATTAAGTCACCGTCGTACTTTTGTTATCGAAGTTATGGGACGTAACGCAGGTGATATCGCTCTTTGGGCAGGTATCGCAACTGGTGCTGATGAAATCATCATTCCTGAAGAAGGATTCAAGATTGAAGATATCGTAGAAAGCATTAAATGTGGTTATGAGTGTGGTAAAAAACACAATATCATCGTCTTGGCAGAAGGTGTGATGTCAGCAGCTGAATTTGGTAAAAAACTAAAAGAAGCTGGGGATACAAGCGACCTTCGTGTGACAGAACTTGGACATATTCAACGTGGTGGTTCTCCAACTGCGCGTGACCGTGTATTGGCGTCACGTATGGGTGCGCATGCTGTTAAACTTCTTAAAGAAGGTATCGGTGGTGTTGCGGTTGGTATCCGTAACGAGAAAATGGTTGAAAACCCAATTCTTGGAACTGCAGAAGAAGGAGCATTGTTTAGCTTGACTGCAGATGGTAAGATTGTTGTTAACAACCCACACAAGGCTGACCTTGAGCTATCTAGCTTGAATAAGAGCTTGTCATAATTTATAATTTAGTTAATAAGACCAAAAAGGTCATATATATAAAGGAGTCACAAAAATCATGAACAAACGTGTAAAAATCGTTGCAACTTTGGGTCCTGCGGTAGAAATCCGTGGTGGTAAAAAATTCGGTGAAGACGGATACTGGGGTGAAAAACTTGATGTTGAAGCTTCAGCTAAAAACATTGCTAAATTGATTGAAGCTGGTGCTAACACATTCCGTTTCAACTTCTCACACGGTGACCACCAAGAACAAGGTGAGCGTATGGCAACTGTTAAACTTGCTGAAAAACTTGCAGGTAAAAAAGTTGGTTTCCTTCTTGATACAAAAGGACCAGAAATCCGTACAGAATTGTTCGAAGGTGAAGCTAAAGAGTATTCATACAAAACTGGTGAAAAAATCCGTGTTGCAACTAAACAAGGAATCAAATCAACTCGTGAAGTGATTGCATTGAACGTTGCTGGTGCTCTTGATATCTATGATGATGTTGAAGTTGGTCGTCAAGTTTTGGTTGACGATGGTAAACTTGGTCTTCGTGTGGTTGCTAAAGATGACGCAACTCGTGAATTTGAAGTTGAAGTTGAAAACGATGGTATCATCGCTAAACAAAAAGGTGTGAACATTCCTAACACTAAAATTCCTTTCCCAGCTCTTGCTGAACGTGATAACGACGATATCCGTTTCGGTCTTGAACAAGGTATCAACTTCATCGCGATTTCATTCGTACGTACTGCAAAAGACGTGAACGAAGTTCGTGCAATCTGTGAAGAAACTGGAAACGGACATGTTCAATTGTTCGCTAAAATCGAAAACCAACAAGGTATCGATAACTTGGATGAAATCATTGAAGCTGCTGATGGTATCATGATCGCTCGTGGTGACATGGGTATCGAAGTACCATTCGAAATGGTTCCAGTTTACCAAAAAATGATCATCACTAAAGTCAATGCTGCAGGTAAAGTTGTTATCACTGCAACAAACATGCTTGAAACAATGACTGAAAAACCACGTGCAACTCGTTCAGAAGTATCAGACGTATTTAACGCTGTTATCGACGGAACTGACGCAACAATGCTTTCAGGTGAGTCTGCAAACGGTAAATACCCACTTGAGTCAGTAACTACAATGGCTACAATCGATAAGAACGCTCAAACTCTTCTTAACGAATACGGACGTTTGAACTCAGATTCATTTGAACGT
Organism: uncultured Streptococcus sp.; assembly: GCA_963525985.1. Lineage (GTDB taxonomy): Bacteria > Bacillota > Bacilli > Lactobacillales > Streptococcaceae > Streptococcus. The sequence goes on from CAURMD010000005.1 coordinate 28,821, forward strand.
AACTCTAAGACAGAAGTAATGGCTTCAGCTGTTAAAGATGCTACTAACTCAATGGACATTAAATTGGTTGTAACTCTTACTAAGACAGGTCACACTGCACGTTTGATCTCTAAATACCGTCCAAATGCTGACATCTTGGCATTGACATTCGATGAATTGACAGAACGTGGATTGATGTTGAACTGGGGTGTTATCCCAATGTTGACAGATGCTCCATCTTCAACTGACGATATGTTCGAAATTGCTGAACGTAAAGCAGTCGAAGCAGGTCTTGTACAATCTGGTGACGATATCGTTATCGTAGCTGGTGTACCACTTGGAGAAGCTGTTCGTACAAATACAATGCGTATCCGTACAGTACGTTAATTAATAGAAAAATAGCCTATCATATCAAGCTTTCTAGCCTGTATGATGGGCTTTTTTTGTATATGAGCAAAGTTTTTACTTTTGATTTAATGCAACTGTAGCTAAAGAGTAAATCGTTGCTTGTTCCATACTTTTTGTGATGTGAGTGTAAATCTGATTGATAGTCTTTTTGTCTTCATGCTCAAGCTATGACAGAATAGCTTTTAAAGGGATGTTGTTTTTTGAACGAAAATTTCATAAAATGTTTAGTTCTTATAGTGGATTGCAGCTAGAATAGTACGCCGTGGCTGCTAAAACATTCCTAGAAATTAATTTGTTCCTATCTTATTTCAATCTACTATAATATAGATAAAAAACAACTCCCTGATGATTCAAGGAGTTGTCCATAGTTAAATTAGTTTTTTGAAGCTGCTTGGAATTCTGGATTTTTCCATGCTTCGTCAATGATAGCTTGCAATTCTTTAGCAGATGCTTGCATTTTTTGAGTCTCTGCGTCGTTCAATGGAATGTTTACTGGACGAACGATACCATGTGCACCAACAACAGCTGGTTGACCGATAAAGACATTCTTAACTCCGTATTGACCTTCTTGGAATACTGAAAGTGGAAGTACTGCGTTTTCGTCGTCAAGGATTGCTTTAGTGATACGAGCAAGGGCTACTGCGATACCGTAGTATGTTGCACCTTTTTTGTTGATGATTGTGTAGGCTGCATCACGAACACCTTCGAACAATTCAATCAATTCAGCTTCTTGAACATTTTGAGTGTCTTTAAGGAATTCTTCAAGGTTTACACCAGCGATGTTTGCGTGTGACCAAACGGCGAACTCAGAGTCACCGTGTTCACCCATGATGTAAGCGTGAACTGAACGAGCATCTACATCCAATTTTTCAGCAAGTGCTTGACGGAAACGAGCTGAGTCAAGTGAAGTACCTGAACCGATAACGCGTTCTTTAGGGAATCCAGAGAATTTCCAAGTTGAGTAAGTCAAGACGTCAACTGGGTTAGCAGCAACAAGGAAGATACCTTTGAAACCTGATTCAACAACTTGAGTTACGATTGATTTGTTGATAGCAAGGTTTTTACCTACAAGGTCAAGACGAGTTTCACCTGGTTTTTGAGGCGCACCTGCAGTGATCACAACAAGGTCAGCGTCTGCACAGTCAGAGTATTGAGCTGCATAGATTTTTTTAGGTGAAGTGAAGGCAAGGGCGTGACTAAGGTCAAGCGCGTCACCAACAGCTTTTTCATGCAATTGTGGAATTTCGATAATTCCAAGCTCTTGTGCAATTCCTTGGTTAACAAGTGCAAAAGCGTAAGAAGAACCTACAGCACCATCACCGACAAGGATAACTTTTTTGTGTTGTTTAGTTGAAGTCATTATTCTAAACATCTCCTTAATTTTATTCAGGGATTTTCCCAGTTATTTTAATTCTATCACTTTTAAAAAACTTTGTCACGAATATGCCTTATAGTTCTCAATGTAAACGTTTTAGTGGTTTAGAGGCTGAAATAGATGGGAATTTATGGTATAATGTTGTTACTTACTAATTGTGAAATGAGGCATTTATTAATGCAGGATAAAAATTTAGTGAATGTCAATCTGACAAAGGAGATGAAGACGAGCTTTATCGATTACGCCATGAGTGTTATCGTAGCCCGGGCTCTTCCTGATGTTCGAGATGGCTTGAAACCGGTTCACCGTCGGATTCTCTATGGAATGAATGAATTGGGTGTTACTCCAGACAAACCTCATAAAAAATCTGCTCGTATTACAGGGGATGTCATGGGTAAATACCACCCACACGGGGATTCCTCTATCTATGAAGCCATGGTCCGCATGGCTCAATGGTGGAGCTACCGTTACATGCTTGTAGATGGGCATGGAAACTTTGGTTCCATGGATGGTGATGGTGCTGCCGCCCAGCGTTATACTGAGGCACGTATGAGCAAGATTGCTCTAGAAATGCTTCGAGATATCAATAAGAATACGGTTGATTTCGTCGATAACTATGATGCCAATGAACGTGAACCCTTGGTCTTGCCTGCACGTTTTCCAAATCTTTTGGTCAATGGAGCAACTGGTATTGCCGTTGGGATGGCTACCAACATTCCTCCTCACAATCTAGGTGAGACCATTGATGCAGTCAAGCTCGTCATGGACAATCCTGAAGTGACTACCAAGGACTTGATGGAAGTCTTGCCTGGTCCAGATTTTCCAACTGGTGCCCTTGTCATGGGGAAATCAGGTATTCATAAGGCTTATGAAACAGGTAAAGGATCGATTGTCCTCCGTTCACGTACCGAAATTGAAGAAACTAAGACTGGCCGTGAGCGCATCGTTGTAACGGAATTTCCTTACATGGTCAATAAAACCAAGGTGCATGAGCATATTGTTCGTTTGGTTCAGGAAAAACGGATTGAGGGCATCACAGCGGTTCGTGATGAGTCAAACCGCGAAGGGGTTCGTTTCGTGATCGAGGTCAAGCGCGATGCCTCAGCCAATGTTATACTTAATAACCTCTTCAAGATGACCCAGATGCAAACCAACTTTGGTTTCAATATGCTTGCTATCCAAAATGGGGTACCGAAGATTTTGTCCCTTCGTCAGATTTTGGATGCTTATATTGAGCACCAAAAAGAAGTGGTTGTTCGTCGTACTCGTTTTGATAAGGAAAAAGCGGAAGCGCGTGCGCATATCTTAGAAGGTCTCTTGATTGCGCTAGACCATATCGACGAAGTGATTCGTATCATCCGTGCTAGTGAAACAGATGCGGAAGCACAAGCTGAGTTGATGAGTAAGTTTAAGCTTTCTGAACGTCAAAGTCAGGCTATTTTAGATATGCGTCTTCGTCGTTTGACAGGTTTGGAACGCGATAAGATTCAGTCTGAGTATGATGACCTCTTGGCTCTGATTGCGGATTTAGCGGATATTCTTGCTAAACCAGAACGTGTTTCTCAAATCATCAAAGATGAATTAGATGAAGTCAAGCGTAAGTTTGGTGACCAACGTCGTACTGAATTGATGGTCGGTGAAGTCTTGAGTCTTGAAGATGAGGATTTGATTGAAGAATCGGATGTCTTGATTACGCTTTCTAACAAGGGATACATCAAACGTCTGGACCAAGCTGAGTTTACTGTTCAAAAACGTGGTGGCCGCGGTGTTCAAGGGACAGGTGTTAAGGATGACGATTTTGTCCGAGAGTTAGTGTCAACTAGCACTCATGATCATTTACTCTTCTTCACAAATAAAGGACGTGTCTATCGCCTGAAAGGTTATGAAATTCCTGAGTATGGTCGGACAGCCAAAGGGCTACCAGTAGTCAATCTCTTGAAATTGGATGAAGGTGAAAGTATTCAGACTATTATCAATGTTGAGTCTGAACGCAGTGATGACGCTTACCTCTTCTTCACAACCCGTCATGGTATTGTAAAGAGAACCAGCGTTAAGGAATTTGCTAATATTCGTCAAAATGGACTTAAGGCATTGAACCTCAAAGATGAAGATGAGTTGATTAATGTCTTGTTGACGGAAGAAAATACGGATATTATCATTGGTACCAAGTTTGGGTATGCAGTTCGCTTTAATCAATCAGCCGTTCGTGGCATGAGTCGTATCGCCACAGGTGTGAAAGGTGTGAATCTCCGTGAGGGAGACACAGTAGTTGGTGCTAGCGTAATTACTGATCAAGATGAGGTTCTTATCATTACTGAAAAAGGATATGGTAAGCGTACAGTCGCGACTGAATATCCAACAAAAGGTCGTGGTGGTAAAGGGATGAAGACGGCTAATGTGGCTGAGAAAAATGGTCCTCTATCAGGTCTCTTGACTGTGAAAGGTGATGAAGACTTGATGATTATCACTGATACAGGTGTCATGATTCGAACCAATGTTGCCAATATTTCACAAACAGGGCGTTCAACTATGGGAGTTAAAGTAATGCGTCTGGATCAAGATGCTAAAATTGTGACCTTTACTACGGTTGCAGCGGCAGAAAAAGAAGAAGTTGGGACAGAAAACGAAACAGAAGGTGAAGCATAATGTCTCAAAAAAATAATAAGAAGAAAAACAAACGAAAAAATCTACTGACAAATATTCTAGCAGGATTTCTGATACTACTATCAATTGCTTTGATTTTTAATGCTAAAATTCGTGATATTTTCATAGTTTGGAATACCAATAAGTACCAAGTTAGTCAGGTATCAAAAGAAAAAATAGAAGAAAATCAGGATACAGAAGGAAATTTTGATTTTGATTCTGTCAATGCTATCTCTTCTGAAGCGGTTCTAGCTTCTCAATGGGATGCTCAAAAATTACCAGTTATCGGCGGAATTGCAGTCCCTGAATTAGAAATGAATCTGCCAATTTTTAAAGGGCTTGATAATGTCAATCTCTTCTATGGTGCTGGTACGATGAAACGCGATCAAGTGATGGGAAAAGGAAATTATAGTCTAGCTAGTCATCATATTTTTGGTGTCAATAATGCTAATAAAATGTTATTTTCTCCTTTGGATAACGCTAAAAATGGTATGAAGATTTATCTAACTGATAAAAATAAAGTTTATACCTATGAAATCCGTGAAGTCAAACGTGTGACACCGGATCGTGTTGATGAAGTTGATGATAGAGAAGGGGTCAATGAAATCACATTAGTAACCTGTGAAGACCTTGCTGCTACAGAACGTATTATTGTAAAAGGCGATTTGAAAGAAACAAAAGATTATTCACAAACATCTGATGAAATCCTAACAGCTTTCAATCAACCGTATAAACAATTTTATTAATACAAATCAGTGAAATCCAGAATTTCACTGATTTTTTAAAGATTTTCATAAGAATAAACTTTTATGAAATACAGAAAACGCTTCCTTAATTTTAAAGTTTGTGATATAATTATCAGGTAAAAAAGATTTAGGAGTTTATTATGGTTTCTTCAGAATTTATCTCAAAGATTGAATTTGCTTGCAAGAAGAAAGAAAGTCTTTATAGTCAAAGCAAATTTAAGTATGCGATTCGTTCTATGTTCGCAGGTGCATTTTTAACCTTCAGTACTGCTGCAGGTGCAGTTGGGGCTGACTTGATTAATAAAATCGCACCAGGTAGTGGACGTTTCCTCTTCCCCTTTGTCTTTGCTTGGGGATTGGCCTACATTGTTTTCTTGAATGCCGAGTTGGTAACATCAAACATGATGTTCTTGACTGCAGGTAGTTTCTTGAAAAAAATTTCTTGGAGAAAAACAGCTGAGATTTTATTATACTGTACCTTGTTCAACCTTATTGGAGCTCTAATAGCCGGTTGGGGCTTTGCCCACTCAGCAGCCTATGCACATCTGACTCACGATAGCTTTATTTCAGGGGTTGTTGAGATGAAGTTAGGCCGTTCAAATGAATTAATCTTGCTTGAGGCGATTTTGGCAAATATTTTCGTAAATATTGCGATTCTGTCATTTGTTTTGGTCAAAGATGGTGGTGCCAAACTTTGGCTTGTTTTATCAGCTATTTACATGTTTGTATTCTTAACAAACGAGCACATTGCCGCAAACTTTGCTTCTTTCGCGATTGTGAAATTCAGTGTTGCTGCTGACGCAATTGCTAACTTCGGTGTTGGAAATATGCTTCGTCATTGGGGTGTAACCTTCATCGGAAACTTTATCGGAGGAGGCCTCTTGATGGGTCTTCCATATGCCTTCCTCAATAAAAATGAAGATACTTATGTAGATTAAGAAAATGAGCACGATTGAGTCGTGCTTTTTTCGATTTTGTAAGAAGTAATAGCCACTCCTTATATCAAAATATAGAAAAGAGGTATTAGTCAAGATAGATCGATAGTGCTACAATATCCTTAATGAAACTATGTGGAGGTCGCCTTATGACTCGTGATTTTAAATTTGAAACCTTACAATTGCATGCTGGGCAAGTAGTGGATCCAGCAACTAAGTCTCGTGCAGTGCCGATTTATCAAACAACATCCTTTGTTTTTGATGACACTGAGGAGGCTGCAGATCTTTTTGCCTTGAGAAAACCAGGTAATATCTATACTCGTATTACAAATCCTACAACGGCTGTTTTTGAAGAAAGAATTGCAGCTCTCGAAGGTGGTGTCGGAGCTCTTGCAACAGCATCAGGTATGGCCGCAGTGACTTATACGATTTTGGCGCTTGCCCATGCTGGTGATCATGTAGTAGCGGCATCAACTATTTACGGCGGGACCTTCAACCTCTTGAAAGAAACCCTTCCTCGTTATGGTATCACAACAACCTTTGTGGACGTGGATAATTTGGAGGAAGTAGAAACAGCTATCAATGACAATACCAAGCTTGTTCTGATTGAAACCTTGGGCAACCCCTTGATTAACATTCCAGATTTAGAAAAATTGGCAGAGATTGCTCATAAACATCAGATTCCACTAGTTTCGGATAATACCTTTGCTACACCTTATTTGATTAACGTCTTCACTCACGGTGTAGATATTGCCATTCACTCTGCGACTAAGTTTATCGGTGGGCATGGTACGACTATTGGTGGAGTGATTGTCGATAGCGGTCGTTTTGACTGGGCGGCTTCAGGGAAATTCCCTCAATTTGTTGACGAGGATCCAAGTTATCACAACTTGAGCTATACTCGTGATGTGGGTGCGGCTGCCTTTATTATCGCTGTTCGTGTTCAATTGCTCCGTGATACAGGTGCAGCCTTGTCACCATTTAATGCCTTTCTCTTGCTTCAAGGACTTGAAACCCTTTCACTTCGTGTGGAACGTCATGTGCAAAATGCTGAGAAAATTGTTGATTTCCTTGTCAACCATCCTAAGGTAGAAAAAGTCAACTATCCAAAATTGGCAGATAGTCCTTATCATGCCTTGGCTGAGAAATATCTTCCTAAAGGTGTGGGTTCAATCTTTACCTTCCATGTCAAAGGTGGGGAGGTAGAAGCACGTAAGGTAATCGATAATTTGGAAATCTTCTCAGACCTTGCTAACGTGGCAGATGCTAAATCGCTTGTTGTCCATCCAGCAACAACTACTCACGGTCAATTGTCAGAAAAAGACCTAGAAGCAGCAGGTGTCACACCAAACCAAATTCGTTTGTCAATCGGACTTGAAAATGTAGATGATTTGATCGAAGATTTGCGCTTGGCCTTGGAAAAAATTTAAAGTAAAAGAAGATAAACAGTGGGTTTTGACTCACTGTTTTTGATTTTCCCTCAGGCATGATATAATGGATAAAGAAGTCTAGAAAGAGGAACGATATGAACGAAATCAAATGTCCCAACTGTGGGGAAGTCTTTACAGTAAATGAGAGCCAGTATGCTGAACTTTTGTCTCAAGTGAGAACGGCAGAGTTTGATAAGGAACTACATGATCGGATGAAGCAGGAACTGGCCTTGGTTGAGCAAAAGGCCATGAATGAGCAACAGTCTAAACTAGCTCAAAAAGACCAAGAAATCGCTCAATTGCAGAGTCAAATCCAAAACTTTGATACAGAGAAAGAATTGGCTAAGAAAGAAGTTGAACAGACAAGCCATCAGGCCTTATTGGCTAAGGATAAGGAAGTACAGGCCTTGGAAAACCAATTGGCCACCTTGCGTTTGGAACATGAAAATCAACTACAGAAGACCCTCTCTGACCTAGAAAAAGAACGAGACCAGGTTAAAAATCAGCTTCTCTTGCAAGAAAAAGAAAATGAACTTTCTCTTGCTTCTGTTAAACAAAACTATGAAGCCCAGCTCAAAGCAGCCAGTGAACAAGTAGAATTTTACAAGAATTTCAAGGCTCAACAATCTACCAAGGCCATCGGGGAAAGTCTGGAACAGTATGCAGAGAGTGAGTTTAACAAGGTACGTAGTTTTGCCTTCCCAAATGCCTACTTTGAGAAGGATAACAAGGTTTCAGCGCGTGGGTCTAAGGGGGACTTTATCTTCCGTGAGAATGATGAGAATGGTGTTGAAATCATTTCTATCATGTTTGAGATGAAAAATGAAGCAGATGGAACAGAGAAGAAGCACAAGAATGCAGATTTTTATAAGGAATTGGACAAGGATCGTCGGGAGAAGAACTGTGAATATGCGGTTTTGGTGACCATGCTTGAGGCCGATAATGACTACTTTAACACAGGGATTGTTGACGTCAGCCATGAGTATGAAAAGATGTATGTGGTTCGTCCTCAATTCTTTATTCAGTTGATTGGGCTTTTGCGAAATGCGGCGCTTAATTCTCTAAAATATAAGCAGGAGTTGGCCTTGGTTCGTGAGCAAAATATCGATATTACACATTTTGAGGAAGACTTGGATGCCTTTAAGCTAGCTTTTGCCAAGAACTATAATTCAGCTTCGACTAACTTTGGTAAAGCTATTGATGAAATCGACAAGGCTATCAAACGCATGGAAGAGGTTAAGAAATTCCTGACAACATCTGAAAACCAACTACGTCTAGCTAACAACAAATTAGAAGATGTTTCTGTTAAAAAATTGACTCGAAAAAATCCAACTATGAAAGCTAAGTTTGAAGCGCTGAAGGGGGAGTGAGGAAACAAGATATGAACGGTATTATCAACTTAAAAAAAGAAGCGGGGATGACCTCGCATGATGCGGTTTTTAAACTGCGTAAGATTCTGGGAACCAAGAAAATTGGGCATGGTGGGACCTTGGATCCGGATGTGGTGGGTGTTTTGCCCATTGCGGTTGGCAAGGCAACACGCATGGTCGAGTTTATGCAGGATGAGGGCAAGGTCTATGAGGGGGAGATTACTATCGGTTATTCAACGACGACAGAGGATGTTAGTGGGGAAGTGGTCGCTGAGACACCTGTTTTATCGCCCTTGGATGAAAAGCTTGTTGATGAAGCAATCGCCAGTCTGACAGGACCTATTATTCAGATTCCGCCTATGTATTCGGCAGTCAAGGTCAATGGTCGCAAGCTCTATGAGTATGCGCGTGCTGGTCAGGAAGTGGAGCGTCCAGAACGTCAGGTGACCATTTATCAATTTGAACGGACAAGCCCGATTTCTTATGATGATTACCTTGCACGTTTTACATTTCGTGTGAAATGTAGCAAGGGAACCTATATTCGTACCTTATCGGTTGACTTGGGAGAAAAACTTAGTTATGCGGCTCATATGTCACATCTAACACGGACTAGTGCAGCTGGTTTACAGCTAGAAGACGCTCTTACCTTGGAAGAAATTGCTGCAAAAGTGGTGGCTGGTCAATTAGATTTTCTCCATTCTTTAGAGATTGGGACAGGGGACCTTGTCAAAGTTTTCCTAACTCAAGAAGAGGCTACAGAAGTGCGCTTTGGTCGTTTTATCGAGTTAGACCAAACAGAACAAGAATTAGCTGCCTTTGAAGATGATACATTGCTAGCCATTCTAGAAAAACGGGGCGATCTCTATAAGCCAAGGAAGGTTTTTAGCTAGTCTAACTGGAGTGTGGGGATGGAATTGTTTTCCCTAGACTATCCAAATCAGACTATAAATTTTGCAAAAAATGTGATAGAATAGACGACGGATAAAAAAACGGAGGATAGCATGCAAAATAGACCAATCATTATCGGAGTGACAGGTGGTTCTGGTGGAGGTAAGACCAGTGTTTCAAGAGCCATTTTATCGCATTTCCCTGATGAAAAGATTTCCATGATTGAGCATGATTCATACTACAAGGATCAGTCTCATTTGACCTTTGAAGAGCGTGTCAAAACCAACTACGACCATCCTTTTGCCTTTGATACAGACTTGATGATTGAGCAGATTAAGGAATTGTTGGCAGGGCGTCCGGTGGACATCCCGACTTATGACTATACAGAGCATACACGGAGTAGCAAGACTTATCGTCAGGAGCCTCAAGATGTCTTTATCGTTGAGGGGATTTTGGTCTTGGAGGACAAGCGCCTGCGCGATTTGATGGATATCAAAATTTTTGTGGATACGGATGACGATGTGCGCATTATTCGTCGTATCAAGCGTGATATGGAGGAGCGTGGTCGTAGCCTTGATAGCGTTATTGACCAGTACTTAGGTGTGGTTAAACCCATGTACCACCAGTTTATCGAGCCAACTAAGCGTTATGCTGATATCGTCATTCCTGAGGGAGTAAGCAATACAGTGGCTATTGACCTTTTGACGACCAAGATTGCAAAGATTTTGGAAGAAGCTAGAAATAGTAAATAAACAGAAGTGGAGGCCTTGCCTCCTTTTTCTATTTTTCCTTCATAATGGTACATAAATGGAGATTTTTAGGCATATTTTTGGTATAATAATACCCATGAAAGAGCAAGAAGATGAGTAGTAGGTGGAGATGGAAAAGTATTTATCGGTAACAACTTTGACCAAGTATCTGAAAATGAAATTCGATAAAGACCCTTACTTGGAACGGGTCTATTTAACTGGTCAAGTTTCCAACTTTCGTAAACGACCTACTCACCAATATTTCTCCCTAAAGGATGACCATGCAGTTATTCAAGCGACCATCTGGTCTGGGATTTATCAGAAATTAGGTTTTGACCTGGAAGAAGGGATGAAAATCAATGTGATTGGGCGTGTGCAGGTCTATGAACCAAGTGGTAGCTACTCCATCATCATTGAAAAGGCAGAGCCTGATGGAGTTGGGGCGCTTGCGATTCAGTTTGAACAACTCAAGAAAAAATTGACAGAAGAAGGCCTGTTTCAAGAACGCTTCAAGCAACCTCTGCCCCAATTTTCTAAGAGAATTGGTGTAGTGACCAGTCGCAGTGGAGCCGTTATTCGAGACATTATCACGACCGTCAGCAGACGCTTTCCAGGTGTTGATATCCTTCTCTATCCGACCAAGGTTCAAGGTGAAGGGGCTGCAGAGGAAATTGCTCGTAATATTGAGCGTGCTAATCAACGGGACGATTTGGACTTGCTGATTATTGGTCGTGGTGGAGGTTCCATTGAGGATTTATGGGCTTTTAACGAAGAAATTGTGGTACGAGCTATTTTTGAATCTCGTTTGCCAGTTATCTCTAGTGTAGGACATGAGACAGATGTGACTTTAGCTGATTTTGTGGCAGATCGCCGCGCTGCGACACCAACAGCTGCAGCTGAACTAGCAACACCTGTGACCAAGTTGGATCTATTAGCTCATTTGCAAAATCAAGAAAAACGGATGGCAACAGCAGTCCGAAATGTCCTATCGAAGAAACAAGAAGCTTTGAAAAAATGCAGTCAGTCTGTTATCTTTAGACAACCAGAACGTTTGTATGATGGCTATTTGCAACGCTTGGATCAACTGCAATTGCGTTTGAAACAAAGTTTGCGAACACGGATTTCTGATAACAAGCAATTGGTCCAAGCAAGGACGCATCGACTGGTACAATTATCACCCGTTACCAAAATCCAACGCTATCAAGACCGTCTAGGTCAGTTGGACAAGCTTCTCCGTAGCCAAATGGCGCTGGTTTATGATGCCAAGGTTGCTGAGGTTAAGAGACTTTCAGAAGCACTTCTGATGTTGGATACCAGTCGAATCGTGGCGCGTGGCTATGCTATTGTCAAAAAAGAAGAGTCCGTAGTTGATTCGGTTGAGAGTTTGAAGAAAAAAGACCAAGTGACGCTTTTGATGCGAGATGGTCAAGTAGAATTAGAGGTTAAAGATGTCAAAACAAAAGAAATTTGAGGAAAATCTAGCAGAACTGGAAACCATCGTCCAAAGTTTGGAAAATGGTGAAATTGCTCTGGAAGATGCGATTGCTGCCTTTCAAAAGGGCATGGTCTTGTCAAAAGAGCTCCAAGCGACGCTGGACAAGGCAGAAAAGACCTTGGTCAAGGTTATGCAAGAAGATGGAACAGAAAGTGATTTTGAATGAAGAAGCAAGAAAAATTAGCTCTTGTTGAGTCTGCTTTGGAAGACTTTTATGGAGACCAGCAGTTTGCCTCTAGTTTGCGAGAATCTGTTCTCTATTCCATTCATGCTGGTGGCAAGCGTATTCGCCCCTTTCTCTTGTTAGAAGTCCTGGAAGCCTTGCAGGTGGCTATTAAACCTGCTCACGCGCAGGTAGCTGCGGCCTTGGAAATGATTCATACAGGGAGCTTGATTCACGATGATCTTCCAGCTATGGATGATGATGATTACCGTCGGGGACGCTTGACCAATCACAAGAAATTCGGTGAAGCTATGGCGATATTGGCTGGGGATGCCTTATTCCTAGATCCTTACGCCTTGATAGCGCAGGCATATTTGCCAAGTCAGATCAAGGTGGACTTGATTGCCAATTTGTCGCTTGCTTCAGGAAGTCTAGGCATGGTGGCAGGGCAAGTTTTGGACATGGAGGGTGAACACCAGCATTTGTCTTTGGAAGAACTCCAGACTATTCATGCTAATAAGACTGGAAAACTACTAGCTTATCCCTTTCAAGCAGCTGCTATTATAGCCGAATTGGCACCTGAGATGCAGGTAAAACTTAAAACTGTAGGTGAATTGATTGGGCTTGCTTTTCAAGTTCGAGACGATGTGCTGGATGTGACAGCTAGTTTTGAGGAGATCGGTAAGACACCACAAAAGGATTTGCAGGCAGAAAAATCAACATATCCTGCTTTGTTGGGCTTGGAAGAGGCTATTGCCTTTTGTAACCAAACTCTGGATCAAGCTAATGCCAAATTAGAAGAAATTGCCCAGCAGGTTCCCTTTGAAATAGAATCGATTGTGAAAGTAGTAGAAAGTTTGAGAATCAATGGCTAAGGAAAGAGTGGATGTACTAGCTTATAAACAGGGCTTGTTTGAAACGCGAGAGCAGGCCAAGCGCGGTGTCATGGCTGGGCTAGTCGTAGCAGTCCTTAATGGAGAACGGTTTGATAAACCAGGAGAGAAAATTCTCGATGATACTGAGCTGAAACTCAAGGGTGAAAAACTCAAATATGTTAGTCGTGGTGGCTTGAAACTGGAAAAGGCCTTGCAGGTCTTTGATTTGTCAGTGGATGGTGCGACCACGATTGATATCGGGGCTTCTACCGGGGGCTTTACCGACGTCATGCTGCAGAATGGTGCTGAGTTAGTCTTTGCAGTCGATGTTGGCACCAATCAGTTGGCTTGGAAATTACGCCAAGACCCACGAGTTGTCAGTATGGAGCAGTTCAATTTTCGCTATGCTGAAAAGACTGATTTCGAGCAGGAACCGAGCTTTGCCAGCATTGACGTGAGTTTCATTTCCCTCAGTCTGATTTTGCCGGCCTTACACCGAGTGTTAGCCGATCAAGGTCAGGTCGTGGCTTTAGTTAAGCCTCAGTTTGAGGCAGGACGTGAGCAGATTGGGAAAAATGGAATTATTCGAGATGCTAAGGTTCACCAGAATGTCCTTGAATCTGTCACAGCTATGGCAGTAGAGGAAGGCTTTTCAGTCCTTGGATTGGACTTTTCTCCCATCCAAGGTGGACATGGAAATATTGAGTTTTTAGCGTATTTGAAAAAAGAAGAGTCAGCAAGCAATCAGGTTCTTGCTGATATTGAAGAAGTAGTAGAGAGGGCGCATAGTCAATTTAAAAATGAATAAAAAAGAGAGACTTGAAAAAATTAGACGATTTGTGACAGATTATCAAATCGGTACACAAGAAGAAATCGTAGAACATTTGAAAGAAGCAGGCATCACTGCCACTCAAGCGACGGTATCACGAGATATCAAAGAACTAGGTATTGTCAAAATTCCTTTGAGAGACAACACCTATGTCTATGAATTGCCAAAATCAATCGTGAAAAGTTTGCAACTGGCTGAAGACAATATCGAGTCAGCTGAATTGATGGATAAGATGATCAATCTCCAAGTTATTCCAGGAAATACGGCTTTTGTAAAAGCTCAGTTAACCGAGACGTTTGCTGACAAGATTTTTAGCTGTTTGGCTGATGATAGCTCGATTTTAGTCATTGCCAGAAGTGAAAGTCTAGCTGAGGAAATCTTTGAACAAGTAAAAAATTGGTAGGTCTATATGTTACTTGAAATTTCGATAAAAAACTTTGCCATTATTGAGGCTATTTCCCTCAATTTTGAAAAGGGGATGACTGTCCTGACTGGTGAAACGGGTGCAGGGAAGTCAATTATCATTGATGCCATGAATATGATGTTGGGAGCTCGTGCGACGACAGATGTTATTCGTCATGGTGCGCCAAAGGCAGAGATTGAGGGGCTTTTCTCAGTTGAGAATAGTCGCCTTTTACAGGAAATTTTTGATGAGCAAGGTTTAGAATTGGGTGATGAAATTATCATTCGTCGGGAAATCTTGCAAAATGGTCGGAGTATTAGTCGTGTCAATGGCCAGATGGTTAATCTGTCTGTTTTGCGTGCTATTGGACAACATCTTGTGGATATTCATGGTCAACATGACCAAGAAGAGTTAATGCGTCCCCAACTGCATATCCAGATGCTGGATGAATTTGGCGATGCATCTTTTTGGAAATTGAAAGAAACCTATCAGACGAGTTTTGATGCTTATCGGAAAATGCGCAAGCAGGTTCTGGAAGTCAAAAAAAACCAACAGGAACACAAGGCACGTATTGAAATGTTGGAATTTCAAATGGCAGAGATTGAAGCAGCAAACTTGCAGGCTGGAGAAGACCTGGCTCTCAATCAAGAGCGTGATAAACTTCTCAATCATAAAAATATCGCGGATACGCTGACCAATGCCTACAGTATGTTGGACAATGAAGACTTTTCAAGTCTGGCCAATGTTCGTTCAGCCATGAATGACATGGAAAGTGTCGAAGAGTATGATCCTGAATACCGTGAAATTTCAAGCTCTCTGTCTGAGACCTACTATGTCTTAGAAGATATTAGCAAGCGTCTGGAAGCTATTATCGAGGATCTTGATTTTGACGGCAATCGTCTCATGCAGGTTGAGAATCGTTTGGACCTCCTTCATACTATTACCCGTAAGTACGGTGGGACTGTTGATGATGTCTTGCTTTATTTTGCCAAGATTACGGATGAATACAATCTCTTGACAGGAAATAACCTTTCATCTGAGGACATGGAAGCAGAGCTGAAAAAATTGGAAGTCAATCTTGTCGACTTGGCAGTTCAGCTTGCATCTGCTCGTCATGACCTGGCCCAGCAATTAGAATCTGAGATTAAACAAGAACTGCAGGATCTGTATATGGAAAAAGCCCAGTTTCAAGTTCGTTTTAGCAAGGGCAAATTCAGTCGTGAGGGCAATGAAATGGTCGAGTTTTACATTTCAACCAACCCTGGCGAAGACTTTAAACCCTTGGTCAAGGTTGCTTCTGGAGGGGAATTATCTCGTCTCATGCTAGCTATTAAATCTGCCTTTTCTCGCAAAGAGGGCAAGACAAGTATTGTCTTTGATGAAGTGGATACAGGAGTTTCAGGTCGTGTAGCCCAGGCGATTGCGCAGAAGATTCATAAGATTGGCCAGCATGGGCAGGTTCTAGCTATTTCCCATTTACCACAAGTGATTGCAATTGCGGATTATCAATTCTTTATTGAGAAGATTAGCAATGACCATTCAACAGTTTCGACTGTTCGTCTCTTGACGGTTGAAGAGCGAGTGGAAGAAGTTGCTAAGATGTTGGCAGGTGATGATGTGACAGAAGCAGCCCTGACGCAAGCCAGAGAATTGTTGAGAAACAGGGAGAAATAAGATGACAGACTATTATGTAATTGGAGATGTTCACGGAAAAGCTGGGATGCTAGAAGACCTTCTCAAAACATGGGATGGTCAGACCCAGTTGCTCTTTCTAGGGGACTTGATTGACCGTGGTGAAGATAGTCGCCGTGTTCTAGAGATGGTTAAGGACTTGGTGGATAATCAAGGGGCTATCTGTTTGTCAGGAAATCACGAGTATATGTTTTTGACTTGGCTTGATGACCCAGAAGAAAGTTATGACCACTATCGTCGCAATGGTGGAGATACAACCATTAACTCTATCCTAGGTCGTCCCTTGGATGCACCAGTTGATGGAGTTGAGGATGCCAAGCGTGTTGCTACTGAAGCGGCAGACTTGGTCGAATTTATTCGTCAAATGCCTTTTGTGGTAGAGACAGATAAGTATATCTTTGTGCACGCAGGTATTGATTTGACCTTAGACGACTGGCATGAAACCACAGATTACAAGAAAGTATGGCTTAGAAAACCGTTCCACGAAGCAGAAAATCATACTGGAAAAATCATTGTCTTTGGCCATACACCGGTCTATGGTTTGCTGAAGCAAGAGCGTGGTACAGCTGAGCTTTGGACTACAGAAGATGGCAAGATTGGAATGGATGGAGGAGCTGTTTATGGTGGTGTCCTTCATGGGATTGTCTTTACAGACCAAGGAATGACAGAACACCACTTTATCGAAAATGACGGCTTTGTTGCTGAAGATTAGTACTCCTAGCAGGGTATGGTCTTGTCAAAATGTCAAAAACAATTTATAATAAATAGATACCCTGAAAGGAAGAGAATCATGAACTTAGAAGAATTGAAAAAACGACAGGAGAAGATCCGTAACTTCTCTATTATCGCCCATATTGACCATGGAAAGTCGACTCTAGCAGACCGCATTTTGGAAAAGACAGAGACGGTTTCAAGCCGTGAAATGCAGGCTCAACTTTTGGATAGCATGGATCTAGAGCGGGAGCGTGGGATTACTATTAAGTTCAATGCCATCGAGCTCAATTATACTGCAAAAGATGGGGAAACTTATATTTTCCACTTGATTGACACGCCGGGGCACGTAGACTTTACCTATGAAGTTTCGCGTTCGCTCGCTGCCTGTGAGGGAGCGATTTTGGTGGTTGATGCTGCTCAAGGGATTGAGGCTCAAACCCTTGCCAACGTTTATTTGGCCTTGGATAATGATTTGGAAATCATGCCAGTCATTAACAAAATTGACCTACCAGCTGCAGATCCTGAGCGCGTGCGTACAGAGATTGAAGATGTCATTGGTTTGGATGCCAGTGAAGCAGTCTTAGCATCTGCCAAGGCTGGTATTGGCATAGAAGAAATTCTTGAGCAAATCGTAGAAAAAGTGCCAGCACCAACGGGTGATGTGACGGCGCCACTTAAGGCCTTGATTTTCGACTCGGTTTACGATGCTTACCGTGGGGTTATTCTTCAAGTGCGTGTCATGGATGGGGTGGTCAAACCTGGCGATAAGATTCAGCTTATGAGCAATGGCAAGACCTTCGATGTTACGGAAGTGGGTATTTTCACACCAAAAGCAGTTGGTCGTGATTTCCTTGCGACTGGTGACGTTGGATATATTGCAGCTTCTATCAAGACGGTTCAGGACACTCGTGTGGGTGATACCGTTACCTTGGCAACCAATCCTGCGGCAGAGCCATTACATGGTTACAAGCAGATGAATCCTATGGTCTTTGCGGGTCTATATCCTATCGAGTCAAACAAGTACAATGACCTGCGTGAAGCCCTTGAAAAATTGCAACTGAATGATGCTAGTCTTCAGTTTGAACCAGAAACATCTCAGGCACTTGGATTTGGTTTCCGTTGTGGTTTCCTTGGACTACTCCATATGGATGTTATCCAAGAGCGTTTGGAACGTGAGTTCAACATTGACCTCATCATGACAGCTCCATCCGTTATCTATAAGGTTAATTTGACCGACGGGGAGTCTATGGCTGTGTCTAACCCATCTGAGTTCCCAGACCCAACCAAGATTGCGACCATTGAAGAGCCATATGTTAAAGCGCAAATCATGGTACCGCAAGAGTTCGTCGGAGCAGTGATGGAATTAGCTCAACGTAAGCGTGGGGACTTTGTGACTATGGATTATATTGATGATAACCGTGTCAATGTTATCTATCAAATTCCACTTGCGGAGATCGTCTTTGACTTCTTTGATAAGCTTAAGTCTTCAACTCGCGGTTATGCAAGCTTTGACTACGAACTGTCAGAGTACCGCCCATCTAAGCTGGTCAAAATGGATATTCTTCTCAATGGAGACAAGGTTGATGCCCTCAGCTTTATCGTTCACAAGGACTTTGCTTACGAACGTGGGAAACTCATCGTTGATAAGCTCAAGAAAATTATCCCTCGTCAACAATTCGAGGTACCAATTCAAGCAGCTATTGGACACAAGATTGTGGCTCGTACTGATATCAAGGCTCTTCGTAAAAACGTACTTGCCAAGTGTTATGGTGGTGACGTTTCTCGTAAACGCAAACTCCTTGAAAAACAAAAAGCAGGTAAGAAGCGCATGAAAGCTATCGGATCAGTAGAAGTTCCACAAGAAGCCTTCCTCAGCGTCTTGAGTATGGATGAAGAATAAGTTGTCATAATTGCTTTTCCTTGTTCATAGGAAATTTATATAAGAATCAATAGTAAAGCAGGCTTAAATGGTCTGCTTTTTTAGTTTTTATACTCTTCGAAACTCTCTTCAAATCACGTCAGCGTCACCTTACCGTAGATATGATCACTGACTTCGTCAGTTTCATCTACAACCTTAAAACCATGTTTTGAGTTGACTTCGTCAGTTTCATCTATAACCTCAAAACCATGTTTTGAGCTTACTTCGTCAGTCTTATCTACAACCTCAAAACTGTGTTTTGAGCAACCTGCGGCTAGCTTCCTAGTTTGCTCTAATATTAGAACATAAAAAATGCTTGGAGTATTTGTTTGTGTGTTTATTTTTATATAACAAACTATAAACACAACAAAAATATAAAAAAAGAGACAAAAATCAACATAAAACTATTGACAACGATTTCATATAGTGTTATACTTATGGCATAAAGTTAATGGAAAGAAGGGAAAACCTTATGGGATTAGATCATTTCTTTGACAAAAACCTTGTGTTTTGCTTAGAAGCGGATAATCAAGAACATCTCTTTGATCAGGTTGCAACTTTATTGGAAGAACGAGAAATCGTAACTCCGACCTATCGTGAAGCCTTGATCACGCGTGAAAAGTCATTTCCAACTGGCTTAGATATGGAATTTTTAGGTAAGGATTTGCCGAATGTAGCTATTCCTCACACAGATATTGTTCATAATCTGGCTGAAAAAGTTGTGGTCGTTCGATTAGAGAAACCGGTGACTTTCCACAATATGATTGCGCCGGATAAGGAAGTAGAAGTATCTTTACTCTTCTTTATCATTAATAACTCAAGTTCAAGTCAAACGAATATTCTTGCTCAGTTGATGGACTTCTTCACAGGAAATGGTCATCTTGAAGACCTATCAAAAATTTCTGAACCAGAAGCCCTCTATGCTTATATAGCTGAAGCAATCGCTTAATCTTGTCTATTAAAAATATTAAATCGGAGGAAATCCATATGATTAAAATTCTTGCTGCCTGCGGTGCAGGTGTTAACTCAAGCCACCAAATTAAAAGTGCTCTTGAAGAAGAACTTTCAAACCGTGGTTTTGATGTTCACTGTGATGCGGTCATGGTCAAAGATGTTAACGAAGATCTTATCAAAGGTTATGACATCTTTACACCAATTGCTGCGACAGACCTTGGTTTTGACCCAGGTATTCCAGTTATCGAAGCTGGACCAATCTTATTCCGTATCCCAGCTATGAGTGCTCCAGTATTTGACAATATTGAAGCAGCTATTAAAGAACACGGGTTAAGCTAATTTTAATTTGTTAACATTCATATAACTATAAAAAGGGAGGAACAGTTATGGATGCAATCTTTGGTCTAATCAAAGACTTTTTCACACCTATCTTAGATATGGGTGGTCCTGTCATCATGTTGATCATTTTGACAGTATTGGCTTTACTTTTTGGAGTGAAATTCTCCAAAGCGCTTGAAGGTGGTATCAAACTTGCCATCGCTCTTACTGGTATCGGTGCTATCATCGGTATGCTAAATGGTGCTTTCTCAGCATCACTTGCAAAATTCGTTGAAAATACTGGTATTCAATTGAACATCACCGACGTTGGTTGGGCACCACTTGCTACAATCACTTGGGGATCTGCTTGGACACTTTACTTCTTGCTCATCATGTTGATTGTCAACATAGTGATGCTAGCTATGAAGAAAACAGATACACTTGACGTTGATATCTTCGATATCTGGCACTTGTCTATCACAGGTCTTTTGATTAAATGGTATGCTGACAACAATGGTGTGAGCCAAGGGGTTTCACTCTTTATTGCTACAGCAGCTATCGTCCTTGTTGGTGTGTTGAAAATTATCAACTCTGACTTGATGAAACCTACATTTGATGACCTTCTTAACGCTCCAAGTTCATCACCAATGACATCAACTCACATGAACTATATGATGAACCCAGTTATCATGGTTTTGGATAAGATTTTTGAAAAATTCTTCCCAGGTCTTGATAAATATGACTTTGATGCTGCTAAATTGAACAAGAAAATCGGTTTCTGGGGATCTAAATTCTTTATCGGTTTCATTCTTGGTATTGTTATCGGTATTATGGGAACTCCACATCCAATTGAAGGTGTTGAAGATGCAGATAAATGGCGTCTTGTTATCAGAGGATGGTTGTCTCTTGGTTTGACTGCCGGTGTATCTTTGGAACTCTTCTCACTTATCGGTTCATGGTTCATCGCAGCCGTAGAACCACTTTCACAAGGTATTACAAACGTTGCTACTAAACGTTTGGAAGGACGTAAATTTAACATCGGTCTTGACTGGCCATTCATCGCTGGTCGTGCTGAAATCTGGGCTTGTGCCAACGTACTTGCACCAATTATGTTGGTTGAAGCTGTGCTTCTTTCAAAAGTCGGAAATGGTATCTTGCCACTTGCAGGTATCATCGCTATGGGTGTTACTCCAGCTCTCTTGGTTGTAACACGTGGTAAATTGCTCCGTATGATTATCTTCGGAACACTCTTGTTGCCACTCTTCCTTCTTTCAGGTACACTTATCGCACCATTTGCAACAGAACTTGCTAAAGGTGTAGGTGCCTTCCCAGCAGGTGTGAGCCAAACTCAATTGATCACTCACTCAACTCTTGAAGGACCAATCGAAAAACTTCTTGGTTGGACAATTGGTAACACTACAACAGGTGATATCAAAGCAATCCTTGGTGCTGTAGTCTTCCTTGTATTCTATATCGGTATCTTTGCTTGGTACAGAAAACAAATGATCAAACGTAACGAAGAGTACGCAGCAAAAGCAAAATAATGCGCTCCTATAAAATGTAAACTCAATGAAAATCAAAGAGCAAACTAGGAAGCTAGCCGCAGGTTGCTCAAAATACAGTTTTGAGGTTGTAGATAAGACTGACGAAGTCAGTGACCATATCTACGGCAAGGCGACGCTGACGAAGTTTGAATTGGATTTTCGCAGAGTGTAAATTGTTAAAGCTAGGTTGTCATACCGTTTAGGAGTGACAGCCTAGTTTTTTATAAACTATTAAGAAATCGGAGAAAATAATGGTAATTGAATTAAAATCAGAACAATTAAGAGTTGAATTTAACAGTTTTGGCGGGGCTCTTTCTTCTATAAAAGATGCTGAGGGACTTGAGTATTTGTGGCAAGGGGATGCTACTTATTGGAGTGGACAAGCTCCTGTTCTCTTCCCCATTTGTGGTTCATTGAGAGATGATACAGCCGTCTATATAGATGATAATGGACAAGAAATCCAAGGAATCATCCCTCGTCATGGTTTGGTTCGTAAGAAAGAATTTGAATTAGTTGAACAGACAGACAAGAGTGTAACTTTTGCAATTGAAGACGATGAGAATAGCTATCAAAACTATCCTTATCATTTCCGCCTAGAAATCACTTATAGCCTTACTGGCAAGACAGTACGGACTCAATACAAAATATTTAATAAAGAAACTAGCAAGGTCATGCCTTACTTTATTGGTGGACATCCAGGTTTTAATTGTCCTCTACTGGATGATGAGGTCTATGAAGATTACTATTTAGAGTTTGAGAAAGAAGAGACTTGCTCTGTTCCACGCCCTTTCCCAGAAACGGGGATGCTTGACTTTCAAGATAGAAGTCCATGGTTAGAGAATCAAAAAGAATTAGACCTAAGCCATGATCTTTTCAGCACAGATGCAGTGACTTTGGATGAATTGCAATCTCGAACAATTGCCCTTCGTTCTCGTAAACATGATAAGGGATTGAAAGTGCACTTTGCAGAGTTTCCAAACCTCATCATCTGGTCAACTTTGAACAAGGGACCTTTCATTGCCTTTGAACCATGGTCTGGCTTGTCAACATCCCTTGAAGAAGGAGATCATTTAGAAGATAAGAAGAATGTTCGTCTCTTAGAAGCCAATCAGGTTGAAGAATTAGGGTTTGAGATAGAAGTTTTATAAAAAAGTAAAAAATAAATAACAAAAACAAACATAAACTGTTGACTTTTTCAAACAATAGTAGTATATTATGTTTGTGAGGACTAATTGACTGTTTTTTAAAGACAGCCAATACACTGCTGGAATCCAGCATAGAAAAAATAAAAAGGAGTATACAATATGTCTATTGTTATCGGTGCAGATGCTGCAGGTTTGAGA